>NZ_JBKBCT010000094.1:0-13688 GCF_050871525.1 Kineococcus auxinigenes
GTCATAGCGGTGGGGAAACGCCCGGTTACATTCCGAACCCGGAAGCTAAGCCCGCCAGCGCTGATGGTACTGCTCGGGAGACTGGGTGGGAGAGTAGGACACCGCCGGCCACTCATCTTTGTGAGTGTGTTGTTGAAGGCCTGTGGGGTGCGATCGTGCATCCCACAGGCCTTCTTCACGTTCAGGGACGGTGTGGACACACCCTTCCGGGTGGCTGTCTCACGTCTCGTCTCTTCGAGGTCCGGGTTGTGGACGAGCGCTAGAAGGCTCCGCGCCTGTGGAGGGGAACTGTCGGAGCCGTGACGCTCGCTAGCGTCATCCTCACGACCCCGAGGAGACCCGTGCCGCCCTTTCGCCGCCAGCCCGCGAGGGCAGCGCTTCCTGTTTCCCGTGCCGCCCGATGGACCGATCGGGCGGCCGCTGAGCTCTGGACCACCCGCACGCTGCAGCACCACGAGAGCCGTTTGCGCACGGCGGCCGAGCAGCGTGAGCCGTGGATCGAGCTGCGCTCGGCCGTGCCGGCGTCCGCCGGTCGCCTCTTCGTCCGCGAGGGCGTGGACACGGTCGAGCGGCCGGTGAGCTGCGCGGTGGTTCGCCTGGACCTGTCCGGCCCGTCCCCCGTCATCCTCAGCTCGACGCCGGAGGATCTTCCGCTGTGGGAAGAGCGATGGGAGCTGCTGCAGATCCTCTCCGCCACCTCGGACGCGTCGGGGGAGTGCTGGCTCGACCCGCTGGTGGCCGTCGAGGTCGTGCTGGCCGGGCCTCAGGACCAGGCACGCACTGCCCTCCGGCAGTGGCGTGGCGCCCTGCGAACCTCCTCCCCGAGCGAAGTCCTGGAGCAGGTCACCGGGGAAGGGGGGCAGCCGCCGGAAGGCTCGTCGTGGTCGTCGTGGGGAGCCTGGTTCGAGGACCGGCTCGAGAGAGCCGCCCGCACCGGCTCGGGGGGTGCTCACCCCGTCAGAGAAGGGCCCGTCCTGCACCGCACCGGCACGTTCGATCGCGGAGTGGACATCGGCGCGGTCGTCGACGAATCACTCGTGGAGGGCTCGGAAGCCGTAGGGGCCTGGCTCGACGATGTCAGTGGGCCTCGACGGCTGCGGGTGGTGACCGAGCTCGCGGGGCCCGTGGGCGTGGTCCAGCTGGAGGGCCCCGCGACGACCGTGTCCTCGCGGCACGTGGTCGTGGTCCTGCAGCGCGGCGCAGACCCGTGCCTCACCGTCCTGGACGCCCACCCGGAGCTGTCCCTGGAACCTGCGGCTCAGCACCACCTGCGCACCGGTGCACTGCTGGGGGCTTACCTGGGGCCCGCTCTCGAGCGGCTCGAGGCGCGGCCCTGGCCGGCGCAACGCGCCCTGCTGGAACAGGAGCCGGCGCACGTGGTGGAGGAGCTGGTGCGGGAGCTCGACGACCTGACCCGGCTCACCGACGACGACTTGCGGGCGAGCGTCGCAGCAGCGGGAGTCGCCGTCCTGCCTCGAGACCTGCGCGGCTGGTTGCAGCGGCTCACCTGGCGCTGGCGGTCCTTCCCGTGGACGACGGAGGGCTGAGCGGTGCGGTACGGCGTGATCACCGAGGAGGTCTCCGCTCTCGCCGGGCGCCTGCGTGGAGGTGGGCAGCGGGCTTCGGAGCACCGCACACCCCTCGACGCGCAGGCCGACGCGGTCGGGGCCTGGTGCGCCGGTCGCGCGGCTGAAGCGGCCCAGGCGTTCTTCGCCACCCTCGTGGAGGCTGCGCGCGAGACGGCGAGCGGCCTCGACGACCTCGCCGGTCGTGTCGAGACCGCAGCCGGCACCTACGCCGACGTCGAGGCCGACGCCCTGCCGGTGGGCTGAGCGGCCTCAGCGCCGGAACACCGCCGCCACCTCGGGGATGCGCTCGACGTACCCGTCCAGCAGTTCCCGGGCGACGGTGACGGAGTCGACCAGCGGGTGCAGGGCGAAGGCCCGCAAGGCTTCGGCGCGATCGCCGTGCACGGCCGCGGCGATCGCGTGGCGCTCGACCGCCTTCACCTGCTGCATGAGACCCAGCTGGTGCAGGTCCGGGGCCCGGGTGGCCAGCGGGTGAGCACCGTTGGCGTCCACCGTCGTGGGGACCTCCACCACGGCGTCCTGGGGCAACCCCGCGAGGGTCCCGCCGTTGCGCACGTTGAGGATCATCGTGGCGCGCTCGTCCCGGCTGATGGCCGCCATGACGCCGAGCGCCACACCCGCGTACCCCTGCTGCGCCGGGTCCAGTTCGGGCGCACCCGGGTGGGTGCTGCGGCCCGGTTCGCCGCCCCTGGCCTCGGCCATGTAGGTGGCGTTGCGGTCGCTCACCGTGGTCCGCCACAGGTCCGCGGCCCCCTCGTGCGTGCGGGAGAGCTCGTCCCAGAACGCGTCCTGCGTGCGTCGCAGGTACTCGCCCCGGGTGAGATCCGCCGTCCGCGCGCTGCGCAGCGCCTCGCGGTGGGAGTAGTAGTAGTGCAGGTACTCGTTGGGGATCACGCCCAGGGTGCGCAGCCACTCCTTGCCGAACACGGCGCCCTCCTCCAGGGCGTCGAGCGCGTCGTCGTCGGCCAGCAGGCCGGGCAGGACGTCCGTGCCGGCGTGGACCAGGCGGCGCGTCCACCCCAAGTGGTTCAGGCCGACGTAGTCGACCAGCACGCGCCGGTGGTCCAGCCCGAGCAGGTCGGCGGCCCGGCGTCCGAAGCCGGAAGGTGTGTCGCAGATGCCGAGGACTCGATCTCCGAGGACCGCCTGCATCGCCTCGGTGACGATGCCCGCGGGGTTCGTGAAGTTCAGGACGTAGGCGCCCGGTGCGTGGCGGCGCACCTGGTCCGCGACGTGGAGCATGAAGGGGACGGTGCGCAGCGCGTACGCGATCCCGCCCGCACCGGTCGTCTCCTGCCCGAGGACGTCCCGGTCCAGGGCGACGCGCTCGTCGCAGCACCGTCCGCTCAGCCCTCCGACGCGGACGGCGGCGAAGACGAAGTCGCTGCCCTGCAGCGCCTCGGTCAGGTCGGTCGTCGGGAACAGCCGCGGTGCGTCGGGGAAACCTGCGGACATCTCGCCCAGGATCCGCACCACGCCCTGCAGGCGCACCGGGTCGACGTCGTGCAGCGCCACCTCGTCCACGCGTGGGGAGCCGCTGTCGCGCAGCAGCGCCTGGTGCACGAAGGGGGTGCGGAAACCCGCACCGCCCAGGATGCAGAGCTTCACGGGGTTCTCGCCTTCCCGCCGGGAACGTTCGAAGGGGTCGGGGGAACCGTAACAGCGCTGCGTTCAGTCGCCCAGGTTGTGCTGCTGCAGCACCAGGGCCGCAGCGCCGGTGGCCGAGGCGGTCGCCGCCGCGCTGGAGACGGTGACGGTGGTCTCGCGGTGCCAGGAGCGCGCGTCCGCCGGCGCCAGGCGCTCGGTGATCGCCGGCCCGTACAGGGACGCCGCCACGGCGAAGCTCGGCCCCGTCAGCACCACGAGGTCCACGTCCAGCAGGTTCACCGCGGACTCCGCCGCTGCGGCCACGAACCGGGCGGAGTCCTGCAGCAGGGCGCGGCACCCTGGCGCCCCCGTGCGCGCTGCCCGTGCGACCGCCGCGAACTCCCGCTGCACCGGGTCCGTGCGACGCAGCGACAGGCCCGCCTCGCGCCGGGTGGCGGCACCGGCGCGTGCACGTGCCACGACCGCCGCCGGGCCGGCGACCGCTTCCAGGCACCCCTGGCCCCCGCACCGGCACGGCGGGCCGTCCACCTGCACGCACACGTGCCCGAACTCCCCGGCCCCGGGGCCGCGGCCACGCAGCGCCCGCCCGTCCAGCACGATCCCGGCGCCGATTCCGGCTCCCATGTACAGGGCGATGAAGGACCGGCGGGAATCGACGCGAGCCACCCAGTACTCACCCACCGCGGCGGCGGTCGCGTCGTTCTCCACCAGCACCGGCCAGCCCGTCGTACGGGCCAGTTCCGCCGCCACGTCGGTCGGCACCGCCGTGGGGCGGTCCGCCCACACCAGGCCGGCGCCCAGGCAGCGCCGGCGGTCCACCCCGGAGGCCTCCAGCAGGAGCACCACGTCCGCGAGCAGTTCGTCGGCGGAGCTGCGCACCGGGCGGGCGGTGCGGGAGATGATCCCCCCCGTCTGCCCCGTGACCACGAGCGTCGTGGTCGTCGCGTCCACGTGCACGCCCACGGCGAACCGCGCGCCGGGGTCCAGGCGCAGCAGCGTGCGCGGTTTGCCACCCGTGGGGATCCGCCCCGTCTCCACGAGCAGGCCGTCGGAGATCAGGCGGCGCACCGTCGTGGAGATCGACGCCTCGGTGAGCCCCGTGATCGCCGCGATCTCCACGCGGCTGAGCTGCTCGTGGGCGCGGATCGCGTCGAGCACCCGCTCCCGGGCGCTGGACCGCCGTGGGGGCGGCGCCTCGATCTGGGACACCAAGGGATCATGTCACCACTGCCCGCGACGGCGACCGCGTCGCCGGGAGGCAGAATCGGTGCGTGCGACGGGGGAGTGCAGCGGTGGGTGGCGGGCTCGTCGGGCTCGTCCTGACCGGTGGAGCCCCCCGCGTCGGCGTCGAGCCGTTCTTCATGGAGCTCATCGCCGGCATGGAGGAGGTGCTGCGTCCCGAGGGGCGCAGCGTGCTGCTGCTGGTGGCCGCCGACGACGACGCCGAGGCGAGCGCCTACCGGCGGTGGGCCCGGGAGGGCACCGTCGAGGCGGTCGTCGTCGTCGACCTCACCCTCGGGGACGCGCGTCCCGCCCAGCTGCAGCGGCTCGGCCTGCCCACCGTGCTCGCCGGTCACCACCCCGACCCGGCGTTCAGCAGCGTCGTCACCGACGACGCGGGCGCGGTCCGCACCGCGCTGCGCTTCCTCGCGTCCCTGGGGCACCGGGTCGTCGGCCGCATCAGCGGGCCCGCCGACCTGGTGCACACGAGTGAGCGCACGGCCGGGATGCTGGAGGAGGCGCGGGCCGCCGGGCTGGACGTGCGGCTCGTCGAGGCCGACTACACCGCGGCCCGCGGCACCGCCGCCGCGCGGGAACTGCTGGCCGTCCCCGACCCGCCGACGGCGCTGGTGTTCGACAACGACGTGATGGCCACCGCGGCGGTGGAGGACCTCGTCCGGCGCGGCGTCGACGTGCCCGGGCGGGTCAGCGTGCTGGCGTGCGACGACTCGGCGCTGTGCGAGCTGGCCGTGCCCGCCCTGTCGGCGCTGAGCATCGACGTCCACGAGCACGGCGTGCGGCTCGGGAACGCGGTGCTGGACCTCCTCCTGCACGGCCGGACCGGTCCGCGGCCCGGCCCCCCGATCCGCGTCGTCGAACGCGCCAGCACCGCACCGGTGCGGTGAGAGGCGTCAGCGGGTGAGGACGGTGGTGCCCGCGTGGGCCGTCACGGGCACCGCCGGCGAGGAGATGTCGACGGTGCCGTCCACCGGCTGGAACGGCAGGCCGGCGATCGCGTACTCCGCGGAGTACGTGGTCGTCAGCGTCACCGGGTAGGTGCCCGGGCGGGTGTACGTGTGCGTCGTCGTCATCGCCGGGTAGGCGGCGCCCGGGTCGGTCGTGGGGCCCAGCGTGGCCCCGTCGCCGAACGTCCACGTGAACGTCTCAGGGGTCGCGCGGATCGTCACGGGGAAACCCAGCACGTGCACGTCCCGGGTCACCGGGGCGGCCTGCGCGTACACGTTCACCGGGACGTTCAGCACCACGTCGCCGTCCGCGGGTTGCAGGCCCGCGGTCGACGGCGGCAGGCCGACGCGGCGCACGTCCGCCACCGTGATCGTCGGCAGGACCACGGGCTGGCCCGTCGCGGTCGCCGCGGAACGGCAGGAACTCCCACCGCGCCGCCACGGCCCCTGCCCGCCCACCGGCCGGCTCCAGTCCGTGAGGAACACCTCACCCGATTCGCAGAGGGTGGACGCGCCGCACTCGGCGTCGGCGCCGTCCAGGGGTTGGTCGGGGCCGGCGCAGGGGGAGGTGAGGATGTGCTCGCGGGTGGGGGCTGAAGGAGCACCACGCCCTTCAGCTTCCGTGGACCCTGAGTAACTGGCTCCCGGCCTCGTGCCTGATCCGCTGATCACCACATCCGAATCGTCGACCGAAGTGCCCCAGGAAGAACCTCGGGAAGCTGCTGTCGCTGGCACGGTCGTCGAGCTCATCACTACGCAGACCAGCGCCAGTGCCGCCCAGTGCGCTCGATGGGTCATCGAGGCATCTCCCAGACCCACCAGCGACCGTCGTGGAACTTCAGTTGCATCAAGCCGCCGAACTCCATCCGCTGGAAGTCCGCGAGCGTCGTGCCGTCGGCATTCACCAAGCGACCTGTCGGGACATCCATCTCCAACTGGACTCCTGCTTCACCGAACTGCGGATCGAAGTGCTCGATGTACGCCGATCGGAAGCGGACTTCCCGGTTCTCCCAGGTGATGCCCTTCCTGTGCGCAACGTCCACTACCTCTGCGTCGTCTCGGCACGCTCCACAATCTGGCTCACTGATTCCGCGGATGGCTCCGGAGTCGCCGGTCGCATGGGCGTAGTTCAAGACCTTCAGGTAGTGCCCGGCGAACGCGATGGCGTCGTCCTCGGTGAAACCCGCCGCTTCGAACGTCGGCCGCGGGAGGGTTGGGCGCGCCGGGGTCTGGAGCGCGACGGGAGCTTCCGTCACCGACGGAGACGGGGAAGCGGTCACGGTGCTCACGGGAGGGGCGGGCTGCAGCGCCCGTTCCGCTTCCCGTTCCTCCGCCCCGCACGCGCCGAGGAGGGCCATCGCCGCGGCGGCGCTCACGAGCAGGGGGCGGGTGACGGGGTGCACGCGGGGACGGTAGGGCGCGCGGTTCGGCGACCGCTGACCTCACCCGTTCGGCTGTGGAAACCCGCCGGTTCAGGCGGCGACCCGGGCGGCGTCGGTGGGGTCGAGCAGGTCGAACACGCCCGGTGCGCGCCACAGGGGTGTGCCCGCCGGGGTGGTGCCGTACAGGCCGGCGGCGGCACCGGCGACCCGTTCGCGCTCCAGCGGCCAGCGCAGGGGGCCGGCGACCGCGCGCAGGTCGCCGTCGGTGCGGGCGAGGGCGCGCACGACGTGATCCACGGCGGGCAGGGTCGCGGACTTGGCGAGGTTGCATCGCGCGTCGGCGACGACGAGGTTCACCACCCCGTCGACGGCGACGCGCGCCCAGGGCAGGACGTGGTCGACGTGCGTGCCGGTGCCCAGGGGCTGCGCGCAGTAGAAGCAGCGGCCGCCCTGCAGGTCGGCGAGCGCCGGTGCCAGCCGTGCGACGGCGCTGCGGGCGGCGCCGAACAGGAACCCGTGCAGGTCGGGGGCGTCGAGGTCGGCGGCGTTCATGCGCTGCACGTCGGCGACCCACCACTGCCGCAGGACCGGCTGCAGCAGCCCGGCGGTGCGTGCCAGGGCGGTCGCGACGCCGGGGTGCAGGTCGATGCTCCAGTCGTGGGCGTCGAGCTCGGCGACGGTGGTCTTCTTGTGCAGCCAGGTGTCGTCGTACAAGAAGGGCGTGCCGGGGGCGGAGGTGCCGGTGCGTTGCAGGGCGAACAGCGGCTGCCGGGCCAGGGTCTGGGCGATCGCGCGGCGCCGGCGCGCGTACCGGTCCGGCTCGGCGGCGCGCAGCTGGCCGGGGGTGGTCAGGCCCGCGGACTCCGCGGCGGTGCGCAGCTCCCGCACCGCGTCGGGCAGCGAGCGCCCGGCCTGCTCGTTCTGCCGCAGGACGCCCACCTCGGAGAAGGTGCGCACCTGCGGCCAGTACAGGTCGACGACGCGGTCGGCGAGGTCCTCGATCGGCACCCGCAGCGGTGCGTCGGGCGCGGTGGGGTGCTCCAGGCAGTGCTGCACGAGCGCGGACAGGGCAGCGAGCTTGTAGGTGGACACGCGCCGGCCCGTGCTGAGCAGCTCGGCGACGCGGGCACCGACCTCCAGCGGATCCGGGATCGTGCTCACCGGTGGACGCTACGTCACCGACCCGGGGTGGAGACGCACACGGGCCGTGTCGTTGCGCGCCGGGTGTCCGACCGGCGTGGCACCGTCGTGGTACTTCCCCACGCTAGGAGATCCACCATGACGTCGCTGCACCCCGGACCCGTCCTCCCGCAGGACCCCCCGGACCCGACGTCGATCGGCGCGCGCTACCCGCACCGCTACGCGGCCCTGGACGTGGAGACCACCGGCTTCTCCGCCGCGAAGGACCGCGTCGTGCAGGTCGCGGTGACCCTCCTGGACGAGCACGGGCAGGTGGAGTCGTCGTGGTCCACGCTCGTGGACCCGCAGCGCGACCCCGGCCCGGTGCACGTGCACGGGATCACCGCCGAGCGGCTGGAGGGCGCGCCCCTGTTCGCCGACGTCGCCGAGCAGCTGGCGGGCCTGCTCGCCGGGCGGGTGTTCGTCGCCCACAACGCCGTCTTCGACTGGGGCTTCGTGGCCGCCGAGATGCGCCGCGCCGGGGTGGAGCTGGCCGTGGAGCAGCGGCTGTGCACGCGCAACCTCGCCCGCCGCCTCGACCTGCCGGTGCCGGACCTGAAGCTGGCGACCCTCGCGGCGCACTGGCGGGTGGAGCAGCTGCGTGCCCACGACGCGGAGGACGACACCCGCGTCCTCGTGGAGGTGCTGCGCCACGCGCTGCGCGCCGCCGCGGCGTGCGACCTGGACCTGCCGCTGACGCGCTGCTCCGCGGAGCCGCCCCCGCCGCGGCCCCGCTCGCCCCGCCGCCCCGCGGCACCCGCCGGCTCGGCACCCGCGCCCCTGCCGCAGGCGGCGGCGTCCGGGCCGCTGGCGGGGCGCCGCGTGCTCGTGCTCGGCGGCTCCCACGAGGAGGCCGCCGCCGCGCGGTCGCTCGTCGCCTCCCTCGGCGGCGCCGTCGTGGTGCACCTGAGCGCGGGGACCACCGACGTGGTTGCGCTCGCGGGTGCCGAGGAGGACCCGCGCTGGCGGCCGGCGCAGGAGCTGGGGCTGCCGTCGCTGGACCCCGCCGCCCCGTCCTCGGGCGCCGGGGCCGCGGGAGCGCCGGACGGCGGCACCGTCCTCGTGCCGGGCGCGGAGCTGCAGCTGCCGCCGAGCCGCCGCCCGTGGCTGCTGGACGTGCGGTGGGAGCGCGCCGCCCACCCCGTGGACGTGGTGGTGCGGCGCTTCGACGCCCGCGGCCTGCCCGTCGGCGCCGCCCTGCGCGGCACGCGCTCCTCGCTGGACGGCACCGTCGTGCTCGACGTGGACACCTCCGGGGAGGCCGAGGTGTGGATGCACCTGGACGCCTGCCCGGGCGACGTGGAGCGGGTCGTGGTCCGCGCGGAGCTCGCGGCGGGCACCACCTTCGCCGACGTCGGTGCTCTCGTGCTGACGGTGCGCGCCCCGAACGGTGCGGTGCTGGCGTGCGCCGCGCTCGACGCGGCCGCCACCGACCGGTCCCTGGTGCTGACGGACGTGCAGCGCCGCGACGGGGGCTGGTGGTTGCGGATCGCCGAGGCGTCGGCCGCGGCGGCGTGAGCACGTCGCGGTACCTCGTCGTCGGTGCGGGCCTGACCGGTTCCGCGATCGCCTGGCAGCTCGCCGAGCGCGGGTGCGAGGTGACGCTCGTGGAACGCACCGCACCCGCCGCCGCCGGCGGCTCCTCCCACGGGTCGGCGCGGATCTTCCGCTACGCCTACGCCGAGCGCGACTACGTCGACCTGGCGGTGCGCGCCGACGCCGCGTGGGAGGAGCTGGAGCGCCGGCACGGTGCACCGCTGCTGGAACGGGTCGGCGCCCTGGACCACGGGCCGGGTCGCGACCCGCGCGCCCTGGCGCGGGTGCTGCGGGACGCGGGGGTGGAGCACGAGCTGCTGGACGCGGCGACCGCCCGGCGGCGCTGGCCGCAGCTCGTCCTCGACGGGGAGGTGCTGCACCAGCCCGGCGGGGGAGTGCTCGACGCGGAGGGCACCGTGCACGCGATGCTCGCCCTGGCGCGGGCACGCGGTGCGCGGGTGCTCACCGGGTGGGAGCTGACCCGGCTGGAACGCACCCGGGTGGGGTTCACCGCGCACGCGGCGGACGGGCGCCGCGTCGACGCCGGACACGTCGTCGTGGGCGCGGGCGGGTGGCTGCCGGACCTGCTGCGTGAGCTGCCGCTGCCGTCGGGTTTCCTGGCGGCGTTCCCGGTGCTGCAGGTCCGCGAGGAGAACGCGTTCCACTTCCCGTACCGGGCGGAGCACCCGCACGGCACGTGGCCCACCCTGATCCACAACCCGGGCGATCAGGACGTGTACGCGCTGCCCGGTGGCCGGGACGCGGACTTCCGCGGGCAGAAGGTCGCCGTCTACAACGCCGGGCGGCCCATCGCCTCCGCCGCCCGGCGGAGCGGGGTGGTCGACCCCGCGAACCGGGAGCGGGTCACCGCGTACGTGCGCCGGTACCTGCCCGGGCTGGTGCCCGAGCCGTACGCGGACACGACGTGCCTGTTCACGAGCACCCCCGCGGAGGACTTCGTCGTCGATGGCGTGGACGGCATCACCGTGGCCTCGCCGTGCTCGGGGCACGGGGCGAAGTTCGCGCCGCTGCTGGGGCGGATCGGCGCCGACGTCGCCACCGGTGCGGCGCCGGCGCCGGAACGGTTCCGGGTCGGTGGGCGGCGCCCCGGGGCGTGACCCGGGCACTGCCGCGGGCTCGCGCGGACCCTGGTGCGGGACCGGCCGTGCGCCTACCCTCCGTGCATGTCGACGGCGAGCGGTGACCCGGGCGAGTTCGACGCGGTCGTGGTGGGGTCCGGCGTCAACGGGATGGTCGCCGCGGCGGAGCTGGCCGGTGCCGGGTGGTCGGTGGCGCTGGTGGAGCGCAACGCCGAGCTCGGCGGTTTCACGGGGTCCGCGGAGCGGACGGTGCCCGGGCACGTGCACGACTCCTACTCCTCCTGGCACCCGCTGTTCGTCACCGGCGGCGCGTACGCGGCCCTCGGCGCGGACCTGCACCGGCACGGGTTGGAGTACGCCAACACCGACGGGCCGCTGACGGCCAGCGTCGCCGACGACGGCCGCGTCACCCTCGCCCACCGCGACCCGGAGGAGACGGCGGCCGCGTTCGAGCACCCCGAGGACCGCGACGCCTACCTGGCGCACCTGGCGAGGTTCGGGCGCAGCGCCTCCGCGCTGGGCGGCCTGCTGGGCGGGCCCGTGCGCTCCCCGGCCGCGGTGGGCTCGCTGCTGGGGCTGCTGCGCGGCAACGGCCCGCGCGGCAGCGAGGCGTGGCTGCGCGACGCCGTCACCAGCGGGCGGGGTTTCGTGCAGCGCGAGTTCCGCGGCCGCGAGGTGGACCACCTGTGGGTGCCGTGGCTGCTGCACGCCGGGCTGTCCCCGGACCACGCCTCCGGCGGCGCGATGGTCCCGGTGTTCGCCGCCACCCTGCACGCCGCGGGGATGCCGGTGGTGCGCGGCGGCAGCAGCCGGTTCGTGGACGCCTTCGCCGCGCTGTTGCGCGAGCGCGGAGCGACCGTGATCACCGGCGCCGAGGTGAGCGGGGTCGAGGTGACCGGCGGGCGCGCCCGCGGCGTGGTGCTCGCCGACGGGACGGTGCTGCGCGCGCGGCGGGCGGTGCTGGCGTCGGTGTCCGCGCCCGCCCTGTACGCCGGTGGGCTGCTGCCGGCCGAGGTCGTGCCCGAACGGGTGCGCCGGGACGCGCAGCGGGTGCGGTGGGGGCGCGCCGCCGCCCAGGTGCACGTGGCGCTGTCGCGGCCGCTGGACTGGAACGACCCCCGGCTGGGCCGGGTGCCGCTGGTGCACCTGTCCGACGGCGCGGCCAGCACCGGCATCGCGTGCGCCGAGGCCGACGCCGGCCTCCTGCCGCGCCGGCCCACCGTCGTCGTCGGCCAGCAGCACGTCCTCGACCCCTCCCGCGCCCCGCAGGGCGCGGCGACGCTGTGGCTGCAGCTGCAGGAGCTGCCGTTCTCCCCGCTCGGCGACGCCGCCGGCGAGCTGGACACCACCGGCGGCTGGACCGAGGCGCTGGCCGCCGGGTACGCCGACCGCGTCCTGGGCCGCATCGAGCGCCACGCCCCGGGCGTGCGCGAGGCGGTCCTCGGCGTGGACGTCATCACCCCGGTGGACCTGCAGCGCTACAACCCGAACGCCGGCGACGGCGACCCGTACGGCGGCTCCGCCCAGCTGGACCAGAGCTACGTGTGGCGGCCGGTGGCCTCCTGGGGGCGGCACCGCACGCCCGTGGCGGGGCTGTGGCAGATCGGGGCGGCCACCCACCCCGGCGCGGGGCTGGGCGCCGGCTCCGGGCACCTGGTCGCCGCCACGCTGCTGGCCCGGGAGCGGCGGCGGGAGACCACCGCGCGGCTGCTGCGGCGCAGGAGCTGACCCGGCACCGCACGGAACCGGGTCCGCGTCTGCCACGATGCGGCCACCCAGAGCCCCGGGAGGCCGATCGTGAGCACGCTGTCCACCCTGCTGTCCGCGCTGTCCACCGGTGACGTGGAGGTCGTCGACCTGACGGCGCCGCTGAGCCCGGACACCCCCGTGCTGCAGCTGCCCGCCCCGTTCGCCAACACGATCCCGCTGAGCCTGGAACCGGTCAGCGACTTCGACGACGCCGGCCCGGCGTGGGCGTGGAACGACATCCACACCGGCGAGCACACCGGAACCCACCTCGACGCCCCCGTGCACTGGATCAGCGGCCGCGACGGGCTGTCGGTGGACCGCATCGCGCCGGCGCGCCTCGTCGGCCCGGTCGCGGTGGTCGACGGGGTGGCCGAGTCGCAGGCCGATCCGGACTTCCTGCTGGAACCGGAGCACCTGCAGGCGTGGGAGGCCGAGCACGGGCCGTTCCCCGCCGGCGGGTGGGTGTTCTTCCGCACCGGGTGGAGCGCCCGCTCGGGTTCGCAGGAGGAGTTCCTCAACGCCGACGAGAACGGCCCCCACACCCCGGGGATCTCCGCCGCCGGTGCGCGCTGGCTGGCGGAGAACACCGAGGTCTCCGGCTACGGCGTGGAGACGGTCGGGATCGACGCCGGGGCGGCCGGGGGTTTCGACCCGGCGTTCCCCGCCCACTACTTCCTGCTGGGCGCCGACAAGTACGGCCTGACGCAGCTGCAGAACCTGCACCGGCTGCCGGTCACCGGTGCCGTGGTGGTCGTGGCACCGCTGCCCGTGGTCGGCGGGACGGGCAGCCCGGCGCGGGTGCTGGCGCTCGTCGAGCGGTCCTGAGGGTGGACGGCACCGTCGCGGACCTCGTCGGCCGGGTCCTGGCGCAGCTCGGTGTCGCCCGCGCGTTCGGCGTGGTGGGCAGCGGGAACTTCGCCGTCACGAACGCCCTCGTGGCGCACGGGGTGCCGTTCACCGCGGCCCGCCACGAGGGTGGGGCGGCGACGATGGCCGACGCGTACGCCCGCACCAGCGGGGAGCTCGCCGTCGTCACCACCCACCAGGGGTGCGGGCTGACGAACGCGGTGACGGGGATCGCGGAGGCCGCCAAGTCCCGCACCCCGCTGATCGTCCTGACCGCCGACACCGCGGGATCGGCGGTCCGCTCGAACTTCCGCATCGACCAGGACGCGCTGGCCCGCAGCGTCGGTGCGGTGCCCGAACGCGTCCACTCGGCGGGGTCCGCCGTCGCCGACGTCGTGGGGGGGGGGGGGGGGGGGGGGGGGGGGGGGGGGGGGGGGGGGGGGGGGGGGGGGGGGGGGGGGGGGGGGGGGGCGGGGCCCCGGGGGGGGGGGGGGCCGGTTGGGCGGGCGGGGC
>NZ_JBKBCT010000095.1:0-13578 GCF_050871525.1 Kineococcus auxinigenes
ACCCACCTCGCCGCCGCCCTCACCGTCCTACGACGCCTCATCAACGAGGCCCGTGACCGCTACCGCTGGCCCGGGCGCCCCACCACCCGCCGGCTCAAGTGACGTGCCTACTGCCGGTCGCTCTAAGTCGGGGCCTTGCGTGCACTGCGCGCACGAGCCACCCGACCTTCGTCGAGACGACCAGTCACCCGTGACGTGCCGTGGAGCACCCGGTGCTGGTCGCGCTCGGGCTGCCCTGATGGAGATTCCCCTTGTCCCACCCTGACCCGGTGGTGAGGTACCGCGCGTTCCTGGCCCTGCCCGGAGTGTGGCTGGTCTTCAGCGCCGCCACCCTCGCTCGCCTCTCCTACGCCACCCTGGTGCTGTCCCAGCTGCTGACCGTGCAAGCAGCCACCGGCTCCTACGCCGCGGCCGGTACCGCCCTGGGCGTCTACGGCATCACCAGCTTCACCATGCCCGCCAAGGCGCGCCTGCTCGACACCAACGGGCCACGCCGCCTCCTGCCCCTGCTCAGCACCCTCCTGGCTCTCGCGCTGACGGGCCTGGCAGTCGCCGCCGGCAGCACGGTGACCTCCCCACTGGTCTACCTCGCCGGCGCGGGCGTGGCCGGGCTGGTCGCCCCACCCATCGGGCCGACCACGCGCGCGGTGTGGGCCCGGCTGACCCTCGGCCCGGCAGCACGGCAACGCGCCTACAGCCTCGACGCGGTGGTGGAGTCCGGACTCTTCGCCGCCGGGCCGGTTCTAGCCGCCGCCCTGGCCCACGCCGCCACCCCCGCCACCGCGCTGGCCTCCACGGCCGCCGCGCACCTGCCGGGCTCGCTCGTCCTGGCGACCTCACCTCTGCTGACCCGCCCTGCCCGAAGTGCCCCTGAGCACCCCGGCGAGCAGCGGTCGGACGCACCGGCAGTCCAGGTGGGCACCCCTGCTCCCGGCGACCAGGCCGGACCGCGCCCTGACGCCGCACCGGCGGCACGTCTGCGCCGGGTGCTGGGGCCCTTGACGCGGCCTGGGTACGCCGTCCTGCTGGTCTTCACCTTCGCCATCGGGCTCGGTAACGACCCGCTCGAGGTCGCCGTCGTGGCCTGCGGGCAGCAGCAAGCCAGCGCAGCGGCGTCCGGGCTGCTGCTGGCGGTCCTCTCGCTCTCGGCTGCTGTCGGTGGGCTGGGGTGGGGGCACCTGGTCGGCACCGCCCATGGACGTCGCCTCAGCGAGGCCTCGCCGTGGAGCGTGCTCGCTGCGCTGGCCGCGCTGACCTCGATCGCGGCCGCCGTCGCGGCGCTGGTGCCGGGGTTGGCTTGGTTGACGGTGACGCTGGTGGTGGTGGGGGCGGCCAGTGCGCCTGTGGCGGTGGTGGTCTACACCGCCGCGGACCGGTTCAGCGCCCTGGATGGCGGGTCGGAGGCGACGACGTGGGTGAACACCGCTACCAACCTCGGCGCCTCCCTCGGCACTGCCGGGGCAGGTGTGCTCATCGACGTCCACGGCACCGCCAGCGCCTTCTGGGCGGGCGCGGGCTTCACCGCTGCCGGGGCCGTCGGAGCGTGGAGCTACCGGCTACGGGCTCGTCTGGCTGACCGCGCGTGAGTCGGCTGCGGGCTCGTCAGCTGTGACGGGCCCGCAGCGGCAAGAGCTGGCGTTCTCAAGAGTTCACGGTCATCCCGCGATGAGCGCGCGGCAGCTCAGCCGAAGAGGTCGGAGGCGCGGATGAGGATGTTGGCCCCGAGGCCCACACCAAGAGCGAACGCCAAGCGACGCCACCATGCTCGGCTGCCCACCGGACGAAGACCGGGCTCCTCGACAAGCCGTAGGCGCTCCGCCACCTGCCACGCACGAGACCGCTGTCGCTCCACGTCACCACCGTAGGGACCAGCGCGCGGTGCGTCCGCCCATCCCGCGATACGGGCGGTCCCGACCAGCCTGGCGACGTTGCGGTCCTGACGATGGCCGGGTGGACGCTGCGGCACGATGAGCGACGTGCTCGCCCGCGCAGCGGGTGGGTGGAGATGGCTCTGCTGGCCCGCGCGGTCCCCCTCGTCCTGTGCACGGCCGGCTCCCTCCTGGGTGTCGCGGTCGGCCCCGAGCGCGGCTGGAGATGGGCGCCGGACTCGCCCGTGCCCCGATCAGCGACGCGGTCACGACCACGGCCGGCCGTGCTCCGCGGAACGCGGTTCTGGACCGCCGCCCACGGATCACGGCTCCCCGGTGCCACGCCCACCCGGGAAACCGTGACCGGCGAGGCGGCGGTTCCCCTCGCTGTGCAGCGACGGCATTGCCCTGCGGTGCCGCTCGTGGATCCCGTGCTCGTCGGTCTCGTGGGGGCGCTGGGCGGCGCCTCGATCACGGGCGCACTGGGCTACCTGGCTGCGGTGCGGCCGGCGAACACGGCCAGGAGGACCGCCGACGCCGACCGCGACGTGGCCATCGCCGCTCTGGAGGAGGAACGGCAGGACAAGGCCGTCACCCGCATCACCGACGCGTGGGAACTGGCGCGCAGCGACGACGCCCGCGATCAGCGCGTCGGGCTGAGGGTGCTGCGCGCCATGCTCAAGGAGCCGAACCTCAGCCGCCTGGCGTACAACATGCTCGACGAGATGGCTCAGGAGGAGCTGGGGCTGCCGCTGGCCGAGCTGCGCTCGGCCTGGCAGGGCCGCGGCGAGCTGCCCGCCGTGGACATCGAGGTCGTGGAGACCACACTGGGGACCTGGACGAGGAGGCGGACGATGCCCAAGAAGAAGATCACGGTCACTCGTCGGCAGGTCGAGGTCGCCAAGGCCAAGGTCGCGGCCGATCGAGCGGTGGGCCGTCAGGTCGATCCCCTCGTGCGCATGATCGCCGATGCCGGCGGCACGAGCCGGCCGACCGCAGCGAGCGGTCCGCGCTCCGCCTGGGCCCGCTGACACGACCTGCTCGCGGCGTCACGACCGCCCGCGCGCAGCGGCCCGCGAGCGCCGGCCGGTGGTCTACGCACCCCGCGCGGGACGGGTGGCCGGGGAGTCGGCCAGGGAGTCCACGACGTGCCCGGCGGCCACGCGCCCCAGGGCGGCGGCGTCCAGCTCGGCCAGGGAGGCCACGCGGCTGCGGCCCGGGGCGGGCGGGATGGGCACCATGTGCGGGCAGGCGATCACCCGGGCGCCGGCGGCCTCCCCGGAGGCCACGCCGGGTGCGGAGTCCTCCAGCACCACGCAGCGGGCCGGGTCCACGCCCAGCAGGTGCGCGGCGCGCAGGTACGGGTCGGGGGCGGGTTTGCCGCGCGCCACCTCGTCACCGGCCACGACGACCGTGAAGGCGCCGGGCACCAGGGCCGCCACGGTGCCGGCCAGGGAGCGGTACGACATCGTCACCAGCGCGCACGGCACGCCCAGGGCGCCCAGCTCGCGCAGCAGCTGCAGCGCCCCGGGTCGCCAGACCACGCTCGCGGAGACCTGGTGGACGACCTCGCCGATCAGCTCGGCCACGATGGCGTCCGGGTCCAGGTGCACGCCGGCCTCGGCGGCCAGGTGCGCGGCCAGCAGGCGCCCGGAGTCCGGCAGGGCGCTGCCGACGAGCTGCAGGGCCTGCTCGTGCGACCAGCTCGCCCCGTGGCGGGCCATGAGGGCGTGCTCGGCGGCGATCCAGTGCGGTTCGGTGTCGACCAGCGTGCCGTCCATGTCCCACAGGACGGCGGCGGGCAGTGCGGGGCGCTGCGGGGCGGGGTCCTGCCGGGCGGAGCCGCGCGGATCGGGGTTCGGCGGGTCGGGGATCGGCGTGTCGGTGGGCATCGGGTCGTGAGTCTAGGGTTGGGGGGTGCTTGAGCAGCCTGACGACGCGAGGCCGGCGGCGCCGGTGCTGCGCGACCCCGTGGTGATCGCGGCCTTCGAGGGCTGGAACGACGCCGGGGAGGCGGCCAGCCAGGCGGTCGCGCACCTGCACGAGGTGTGGGGGGCCACCGACCTGGCCGAGTTCGACCCCGAGGAGTACCACGACTTCCAGGTGAACCGGCCGACCGTGCACTACGACGAGGACGGCCGGCGCCGCCTGACGTGGCCGACCACCCGGGTCTCGTACGCACGCCTGCCCGACGCCTCGCGCGACGTGCTGCTGGTGCGGGGCATCGAGCCGTCGATGCGCTGGCGCACCTACGCCGCCGAGGTCGTCGAGCACGCCCGCGCGGCCGGCGCCGGGCTGGTGCTGACGCTGGGGGCGCTGCTGGCCGACGTGCCGCACACCCGCCCGCTGCCGGTGACCAGCAGCAGCGAGGACCCCGACCTGGTGGAGAAGCTGGACATCGAGCCGTCCCGCTACGAGGGCCCCACCGGCATCGTGGGGGTGGTGCAGGACGCGGTGGCGCGCGCGGGCATCCCCTCGGTGTCGCTGTGGGCAGCGGTGCCGCACTACGTGGGCCAGCCGCCCTCGCCCAAGGGCACCCTGGCGCTGCTGCACCGCGTGGAGGAGCTGCTGAACGTCGCCATCCCCCTGGGGGACCTGCCCGAGGACGCCCGGGCGTGGGAGCGCGGGGTGGACGAGCTGGCCGGGGAGGACAGCGAGATCGCCGAGTACGTGCAGCAGCTGGAGGAGGCCAAGGACACCGCCGAGCTGCCCGAGGCCAGCGGTGAGGCCATCGCCCGGGAGTTCGAGCGCTACCTGCGCCGGCGCGACGACCCGCCGCGCCGCGACGAGGGCCCGCGCCGGGGCTGAGCCGCGCGGGTGGCGCCGCTGACCCGCGCGGGTGGTGGCGCTGCTGCGCGCCGGCGTCCGGGCCCGGCGAGCCGCCACCGTGGTGCGGTGAGCTTCTCCTCGGCCCTGTCCTCCGTGCTGCGCCAGTACGCCACCTTCAGCGGCCGGGCCCGCCGCTCGGAGTACTGGTGGTTCCAGCTGGCGATCGCGCTGGCCTACCTGGGCGTGGGCGTGGTGGGCGCCGTCCTGGCGAGCGTGAGCGGCGCCGTGGGTGGCGAGGCGGTGCAGTCGGTCGCCGGGACGGTGTTCAGCCTGGTGCTCATGGCCGGCTACGTGGTGGTGCTGCTGCCCTCGCTGGCGGTGACGGTGCGGCGCGTGCACGACACCGGCCGCTCCGGCTGGTGGGTGCTGGTCGGGGCGCTGCCCCTCTTGAGCGTCGTGCTGTTCGTGTTCACGCTGCTGGACTCCGCGCCCGGCGCGAACAGGCACGGGCCCAGCCCCAAGGCGCCGCGCACGTGGTCGCCGCAGCCCGGCTGGGCGGTCTGAACGCCCCTCCCCCCTGACACGCTGATCACCGGCGGGCCATGATGGGACCCGAGCCCGGGGCACGCGGTCCCGGGCACCGGGCTGGAGGGGGCGAGCGGGTGAGCTGGCGGCTGCAGACGCCGCGGGTCCTGGTGGTGGACCTGGACGGTGCGGGGGGCCCGGTGCGCGCGCGGACCGGCTCGATGGTCGCCTACGAGGGCGAGGTGAGCTTCAAGCACGCCGGATCCGGCGGTGGTGGCGGCCTGCGGGCGGCGTTCAAGCAGCGGGTCACCGGCGAGTCGCTGCCCCTGATGGAGGTCGCCGGCCGCGGCAGCGTGCACCTGGCGGTCGACGCCGGGCACGTGCTGGTGCTGGACCTGGCCGGGGACGTGCTCAAGGCGGAGTCCGAGAGCCTGCTGTGCCTGTCCGGCGGGCTGCGCACCGACGTGGTCTTCACCGGCCTGCAGGGCGCCTCCAGCGGGCAGGGACTGTTCACCACCAGCGTCACCGGGCACGGGCAGGTGGCGCTGATCTCGCTGGGCGGGCCGCCGATCGCGCTGCGGGTGACGCCGCAGCAGCCCCTCGTGGTCGACCCGGACGCCTACATCGGCTGCCTGGGCGACGTCTCGCAGTCGTTCGTCACGGACGTGTCCTGGCGCAACCTGATCGGGGAGTCCTCCGGGGAGGCGTTCTCGCTGCGCTTCGAGGGGCGCGGCACCGTGTTCATCCAGCCGGAGGAGCGCTGATGACATTCACCACGGTCACCTCCAAGGTGGTGCTGGCGCAGGTCGTGCCCGGCCGGGAGGTCCTGGCCCGGCGCGGGGCGATGCTCGCCACCACCGGCCGGGTCACCTTCTCCCCCGTGACCGGCGGCCCCGGTGCCGGCGCCTACGGCGGCGGGATCGCCTCGGCGCTGGCCCGCGGGATGCAGGGCGAGGCGGTGGCGCTGATGGTCGCCGAGGGCTCCGGCACGGTGCACTACGGCTTCCGCGGCCACCACGTCACCGTGCTGGAGCTGGACGGTTCCCAACCGCTGTCGGTGGAGGCCGACCGGCTGCTGGCGCACGACGCGGCGCTGTCCAGCTCGGTGGTGTTCCTGGGGCAGCAGGGCGGCCTGCGCGGCGCGGTGCGCGGCGCCGTGACCGGGCAGGGGATGTTCACCACCCAGCTGTCCGGGCGCGGGTCGGTCGCGGTCCTCTCGCACGGCGGCACGTTCGCGCTGCCGGTCACCGGCGGCCGGCAGGTCGTGGTGGACCCGCAGGCGTACGTCGCGCACGTGGGCGACCTGCGCGTGGAGGTCAGCGCCGCGGTGTCCTGGCGCGACGCGGTGGGCCGCGGCTCGGGGGAAGCGGTGCAGCTGAGGGTGTCCGGGCAGGGCACCGTGCACGTGCAGGCGTCGGAGGAGAAGCTGTGAGCGTCGAACCGCTGGAGCCGGCCACCCTGCCGGAGCACGACAACCTGCCCGGCAACGCGTACGCGTACTGCGTGCGCCTGACCGGGCCGCTGTTCGTGCAGACCGGCCGCATGATCGCCTACTACCCCGCCGGGGGCGGCACGATCCGCTTCGAGCCGCTGACGGCGACGTCGCTGGGCTCGATGGTCGCCGAGCGCTTCTCCTCGCCGCTGTACAGCCGCGACTGGGTGGTGGCGACCGGGCAGGGGCACGTGATCCTGGGCGACCGCGGCTACGACATCAACTCCTACGACCTGGACGAGGGCAACCTCACCGTGCGGGCGGCGAACCTGCTGGCCTTCGACGCCGGGCTGGAGCTGAAGGAGTCCATCATCCCGGGGTTCCTCACCCTGCTGGGCACGGGCAAGTTCCTCGCCAGCTCCTCCGGGCCGGTGATCTTCGTGGAGCCGCCGGTGCGGGTGGACCCCGAGGCGCTGGTGGGCTGGGCCGACTGCCCCGCCCCCGCGCAGCACTTCGACGCCGGGTGGATGGGGCACTTCCTCGGCGCCGCGCGCGGGGCGCTGTTCGGCACCCGTTCCGGCGAGGAGCGCCAGTACGACTTCACCGGCGCCGGCACCGTGCTGCTGCAGAGCTCCGAGCGCGTGGCGGAGGATCCGCACGTGCTGCAGCGCCTGGAGGGCGAGGTGCGCCAGCTGGGCACCGGGCAGCTGCAGCGGCTCGGCTCGGTGGTGCAGCAGGAGATCGCCCAGCGCCAGCAGGGCTGACGGTCGGCTCAGGCCGGGCGCGGGATTCAGGCGGGGCCGGTGCGGCGGGTGCGCTGGTAGTGCGTCCACGCCGCCGTGCACGCCGGGCAGCGGCAGCCGAGGTTGCGGTACCCGTTGGCCGTACCGTGCCGCGGATCGCCCGCGTCGGTCTGGAAGGCCGCCTTCAGCTGCTCGCCCGAGGGGCGGGCGGCGGCCACGCCCAAGCCGAGCTCGGCGCGCCAGGCGCGCACCGTGGGGTGGCTGACGCCGAGGACCCGGCCGGCCTCCTGCTGGCTCAGGTGGGCGGTGGCCCGCACGGCCTCGTTCCAGGTGGCGTGCCCGGCGCGGCGCGCCACCTCCTCGCGGTCGTAGCGCGGCATCAGGGCAGCCGCACGCCCAGCAGCGCGGTGACCGTGCGGCGCACCAGGTCCGGTGCGCCCGCGTCGGCCCCGGCGTGCGCCCCGGTGCCCGCGAGCGCCGCGTCGGCCCAGGCGTCCACGGCGGCCACGGCGCCGGGGGCGTCGAGGTCGTCGGCCAGGCGCTCGCGCACCTGCGCCAGCACGGGTGCGGCGTCGGGGGCGGCGGGCAGGGCCGCGGCGCGCGACCAGCGGGCCAGGCGCTCGCGGGCCTCGTCGAGCACGGCGCCGGTCCACTCCCAGTCGCTGCGCCAGTGGTGCGCCACGATCGCCAGGCGCACCGCGGCGGGGTCCTCGCCGGCGGCGCGCAGGCGCGAGACGAGCTCGAGGTTGCCCTTGGACTTGCTCATCTTCTCGCCGTCGAGGGCGACCATGCCGGAGTGCGCGTACAGGCGGGCGAAGGGGGTGGCGTCCGGGCGCAGGACGTGGGCGTGGGCGGCGCCCATCTCGTGGTGGGGGAAGAGCAGGTCGCTGCCGCCGGCCTGCACGTCCACGGGGGTGCCCAGGTGGGCCAGGGCGATGGCGGTGCACTCCACGTGCCAGCCGGGGCGGCCGCGGCCGAGCTCGCCGGCGTCCCAGCCGGGTTCCCCCTCGCGCTGCACCCGCCACAGCAGCGGGTCCAGCGGGTCGCGCTTGCCGGGGCGGTCCGGGTCGCCGCCGCGCTCGGCGGACAGGGCCAGCATGTGCGCTCGGTCCAGGTGGGAGACCTCGCCGAAGGCGGGGTCGGACGCGACGGGGAAGTAGACGTCGCCGTCGGGGTCGCCGCCGGTGCCGGGCACGCGGTAGGCGGCTCCGGCGTCCAGCAGGTCGCGCACGGCCGCCGAGACGAGGTCCACGGCCTCGACCACGCCGAGGTACTGCTGCGGGGGGATCACCGACAGGGCGGCCATGTCCTGGCGGAACAGCTCCACCTGGGAGGCGGCCAGCTCGGCCCAGTCCACGCCGGTGGCCGTGGCCCGCTCGAGCAGCGGGTCGTCGACGTCGGTGACGTTCTGCACGTAGGTGACGGACAGGCCGGCATCGCGCCAGGCCCGCTGCAGCAGGTCGAAGGCGACGTAGGTGTTGGCGTGGCCGAGGTGGGTGGCGTCGTAGGGGGTGATGCCGCACACGTACAGCGTCGCGGTGCCTTCCGCGGGGCCGGCGGGCTGCAGGCGGCCGGTGCTGGAGTCGTGCAGGTGCACCCGCGGGCCGCGGCCCGGCAGCGCGGCGGCACCGGGGGCGGTGCCGGGCAGGGTGGAGGGGTCGGGGGCCGGCCAGGAACGCACGGGCCGAACCTACCCGCGCCGTCGACGGGCCGGGCGGCAGGGGGCGCGGCGCGGGCGGGGGTCGAGGCGGGGGGCGGGGTCGCAGCGCGGGGTCAGAACGGCGGCCAGGGGATGGTGCGCTGCCCGCGCCGGCGGGGCAGGCGGTCGCCGGCCAGCAGGTGCTCGACGCGCTCGAGGGTCGCCACGACCTCCTCCACGCTGAGCAGGTCGGACAGGACCTCGCCGAGCCGCTCGTGCAGGTCCGCCCGCAACCGGCCGAGCACCTCGCGCTCGTCGGCCAGCAGGCGCTCGCCGCTCCAGCCCCACAGCACGGTGCGCAGCTTGGGTTCGGCGTGGAAGGTCAGGCCGTGGTCCACGCCGTGCACGGCGCCGTGCCAGCCGGGCAGCACGTGCCCGCCCTTGCGGTCGGCGTTGTTCAGCACGGCGTCCAGCACGGCGATGCGCCGCAGGCGCAGGTCGTCGGCGTGGGCCAGGACCACCGGGCGCCCGGCGTGGTCCTCGGCGTGCAGCACCGGCAGCCATCCCGGGGCGAGCTCGCGGGGAGCGGTGATGTCGATCAGGCCGGCGCCGGGCTGCGGCAGCACGACCACCTCGGCGTCGTCGTCCACGTCGTCGTCCACGTCGTCGTCCACGTCGGTGCCGTCGGGCTCGTCCACCTCGGGCGGGGCCTGCAGCCACAGCTGCACGCTGCCCGGCCCGAGCGGGCCGTCGCGGAAGACGGTGGGTGGCACCACGTCCCAGCCGGTGGCGGCCGAGACCGCGTACGAGGCGACCTCCCGGCGGGCGAGGGTGTCGTCGGGGAAGTCCCACAGGGGGCGCTCGCCGGCGACCGGCTTGTACACGCACGCCAGCTGCCCCGCGCCGTCGGCGAGCACGCAGTACAGGGTGGCGTTGGAGGCGTCGGCCAGGCGCCCGCGCACCTGCAGCTCGCCGGTGGCCAGCCGCGCCAGCGCCTCGGCCTCGGCGACGCCGGCGAACGCGCCGGGTGCGGGCCCGTGCGCGGAGGCGCTCAGCGCCGGTAGCCGTTCGCGCGCGGGCACACGTGGCCGCCGGGGTCCAGCGGGCCGGCGCAGAACGGGCACGGCGGGCGGCCGGCGGCGACCAGGGCGGTGGCGCGCTGGGAGAAGGCGCGCGCGCCGGCGCCGTCGAGGGAGACGCGCAGCACGTTGCGGGCGGGGTCCGGCTCCAGCGGCGCCTCGACGTCCTCGTCGTCGACCTCGAAGCACTCGATGACGACGACCTGCCGCTCGGAGTCCCAGGCCAGGCTCATCGTGCCGACGCGGAACTCCTCCTCGATGGGCACGTCCAGCGGGGCGGTGTCCTCGCTGCCGGAGGGCGGCAGGGCCGGCACGGGGGCCTGGCCGCCGGAGCGGCGCACGATCTCGTCCAGCAGCTCGCCCACCCGCTCGGCGAGCGCGGCCACCTGCGCCTTCTCCAGCGCCACCGACGTCAGACGAGCGCCGGCGCGCGCCTGCAGGAAGAAGGTGCGGGCACCGGGTTCGCCGACGGTTCCTGCGACGAACCGCTCCGGCGGGTCGTAGTCGAAGACCGGCATGGTGCGACCCTAGCGCCGCCCGGCGCGGGTGCCCGCCCGGCACCCGCCGGGGCGCCGCTCAGGCGCCGGCGCCGCCGCCGACGACGGCGTCGGAGGAGGGTGCGGTGCGCGCCGGGCGCCGGCGCCCGCGGCGGCGCGGGGCGAAGCCGGCCAGGTCGCCGCCGGAGTCGTTGGTGCGCAGCACGAAGGGGCGCAGCGGCGCGTAGCGCACCACCGACACCGAGCAGGGGTCGGCGGCCAGGCGCTGGAACAGGTCCAGGTGCATGCCCAGGGCGTCGGCCAGCAGCGCCTTGATGACGTCGCCGTGGGTGACGGCCACCCACACGGCGTCCTCGCCGTGCTCGGCGGCCACGCGGGCGTCGTGCTCGCGCACCGCGGCGACCGCCCGGTGCTGCATCGCGGCCAGACCCTCGCCGTCGGCGCCGGGGAAGACGGCCGCCGAGGGGTGGGCCTGCACGGTCTTCCACAGGGGCTCCTTGGCCAGGGCCTTCAGCTCGCGCCCGGTCCAGTCGCCGTAGCGCACCTCCCCCAGCCGGTCCTCGACCACCGCGGCCGGGCGCTGCCCGTCGGGGCCGGGCACGGCGCCCAGCGCCTCGGCGGTCTGCCGGCAGCGCTCCAGCGGGGAGGTGACCACGGCGGCCAGCGGCAGCGGCGCCAGCCGCGCGGCCAGCGCGGCGGCCTGCTGCTCGCCGTGCTCGTCCAGCCGCACCCCCGGCGTCCAGCCGGCCAGCACCCCGGCGGTGTTGGCGGTGGTGCGGCCGTGGCGGACGAGCAGCAGGGTCGGCACGGCGCTCAGCGTAGGCCCCCGCTCCGCCGCTCCCCGCGGGCCCCGCACGGGCGCGCAGGGCCCGGCCACGGCACGATGGCGCGGTGATCGTGGACGTGGCGACCTACGCGGACGGCCGGCGCGGCGAGGTGCAGGACCTCGGCGCCGCCCTGGGCTCCTGCCTGCAGCAGGTCGAGGGGTTCTTGTGGCTGGAGCTGGCCGACCCGGGCGAGGAGGAGCTGGCGCGGGTGGCCTCGGCGCTGGACCTGCACCCGCTGGCGGTGGAGGACGCGCTGGAGGGGCACCAGCGCCCGAAGGTGGAGCACTACGGCGACGACCTGTTCGTGGTGCTGAAGACGCTGGAGTACTACGAGGACCGCTCGGCGGTCGAGACCGGTGAGGTGATGCTCTTCGTCGCCGAGAGGTTCGTGGTGAGCGTGCGCCGCGGGACGGCGGGGTCCCTGGCCCCGGTGCGCGAGCGCCTGCAGGCCGAGCCGGAGCGGTTGCGCCAGGGCACCGCGGCGGTGCTGCACGCCGCGCTGGAGCACGTCGTGGACCACTACACCACCGTGGACGACGAGCTGGAGCGGGACGTGACCGAGATGGAGCAGCGGGTCTTCTCCCCCCAGCGCTCCCCCGACGCCGAGCGCATCTACAACCTCAAGCGGGAGGTGCTGGAGGCGCGGCGGGCCGCGGCGCCGCTGGTGGCGCCGCTGAAGCAGCTGCTGGAGCGCGGCGAGGCCGGGCGCCTCGTGGGCGGCACCGCCGTCGGTGCCGGCACCGGCGGCGACGGGCGGGGCGAGCAGGCGCTGTTCGAGCTGCGTGACGTGGTGGACACCCTGGTGCGCACCGTGGAGCACGTGGAGGGCTACGACCGCCTGCTCACCGACATCCTCAACGCCCACCTGGCGCAGGTGTCGGTGCAGCAGAACGACGACTCGCGCAAGATCTCGGCGTGGGCGGCGATGTTCGCGGTGCCCACCCTCATCGCCGGGGTGTACGGGATGAACTTCGAACACATGCCGGAGCTGGACTGGCGGCTGGGGTACCCGATGTGCCTGCTGCTCATGGTGGGCGCGTGCGTGCTGCTGCACCGCGCGTTCAAGCGCTCCGGCTGGTTGTAGGACCCCGTCGCGCGCGGTTCTGCGCGCGGGACACGGGTCAGCCGGCGGCGATGTCGTTCCAGGCCGGCAGGGTGCCGGCGGCGACCAGCGCGTACACCACGACCGCCAGCGCGGTGCGGTAGACGACGAACACGGTGTAGCTGTGCGTGGAGATGAACCGCATGAGCCAGGCGATGACGGCGTAGCCGACGGCGAACGCGACGACGGTGGCCAGCACCGTCGGCCCCCACGCCAGGGCCGCGCCCGCGCTGACCTCGTCGTAGAGCTGGAAGAAGCCGGAGGCCACCACGGCGGGGATGGCCAGCAGGAAGGAGTACCGGGCCGCGGCCTCGCGGGTGTAGCCCAGCAGCAGGCCCATCGTGATGGTGCCGCCAGAGCGCGAGACCCCGGGGATCAGCGCCAGCGCCTGCGCCAGGCCGAACAGCAGGCCGTGCCCCCAGGTGAGGCGGTCCAGGGTGCGTTCCTTGCGGCCGAGGCGGTCGGCCGCCAGGAGCAGCAGGGCGAACACCCACAGGGTGGTGCCGATGAGGACGAAGCCGCGCAGCACCGTCTCGATCTGGTCCTTGAAGACCAGGCCCAGCACGCCGATGGGGATCGAGCCCAGGATGACCAGCCAGCCCATCCGCGCGTCCGGGTCCGAGCGCGGCACCCGCCCGGTCAGGGACAGCGCCCACCGGCTGACGATGCGGGCGATGTCGCGGCGGAAGTACAGGACGACGGCCGCCTCGGTGCCCAGCTGGCTGATGGCGGTGAACGCCGCGCCCGGGTCGTCGGTGCCGATGAGGGTGCCGACGATCGCCAGGTGGGCGCTGGAGGAGATCGGGAGGAACTCCGTCAGGCCCTGCACGAGACCGAGCACGGCCCCCTCGAGCAGACCCATGCTCACGCGGCGGCTCCCGCGCGGGGCTGCCGGGGGGTGCGCGGGGCGGTCGCGGGCCGCGGTGACCGGCGCACGGGTGCGGTGGGGGCGGAGCGGGCTGTGAGCACGCCCGGACCCTACCCAGCCGTGCGCCGGTGCCCGGCGGGGGGGGGGGGGGGGGGGGGGCCCGCCCCCGGGGGGGGGGGGGGGGGGGGGGGGCGGGGGTGCGCGGGCCCCCCGGGCGCCGCGCACACCC
>NZ_JBKBCT010000096.1:0-13327 GCF_050871525.1 Kineococcus auxinigenes
AAGTGGGTGGCTCTGCAAGGCGGAGCCACCCACTTCTAGGTCTAACCGCAACGAACCACGAGCCGGCCAGGAGAACTGATGGAGAACGCACGTTCCCGAGCGGACGAGGGCTTCAGTCTGATCGAGGTCGTGGTCTCCATGCTGATCTTCGCGATCATGTCCACCGCGGTCGCCGGCCTGCTCGTCAAGACGATGAAGACCACCGCGCAGGGCAGTCAGCGGCAGGTCGCCGCGAACCTCGCGGACAGCCAGAAGGAGTACCTCCTGGGCCTGCCGTGGGCGCAGGTCGCCTCCTCCACGGTTCAGCGGACCGTCAACGGTGCCGCTTACACCGTTCAGACCGCCGTGAACTTCGTGCCCGACAACTCCGGCAACGCCTGCACGGCGACCAGTGGATCGACGCTGAACGCCAAGGCCATCAACGTCACGGTCACCTGGCCCGCGATGGGTTCGGTCACCCCGGTGCGCACCGACACGGTGCGGCCGATCCCCATGGCGGAGAGCGGCAACACCAAGGGGGCTGTCGCCTGGCAGCTGACCGACGCCAGCGGCACGGGACTGCGCGGCGTCACCGCCGTCCTCACGAACACGTCCGGTGCCACTGTCGGTACGGCGACGTCGGACACCAACGGCTGCGTGCTCTTCTCGGACCTGGAAGCCGGGGGCTACGGTCTCACCGTCGACCAGGCCGGTTACGTCGGCGTCAACAACCTGCAGCTCCTCACCACCTCGGTCACCGTCGCACTCGGCAAGCTCGCCGTCGCCCCCGCTGCGCGGTACTCGCCCATCGGGACCGTGCAGCTGAGCCTCCCCGTCACCGACCCCCAGTACCTGGTGCCCGCCGGTCTCGGCGCGGTGCTTTCGCCCGTCGACGGGCTGGGCAGCCCGCAGGCCCGCCCCGCGTGCGCCGTCGGGTCCGAGCCGCGGACCACCTCCTGCCTCGCGTCGAACGGCACCGCCTCCCGCCTCTACCCGAAGGCCTACACCGCCTACGCCGGCATCTGCCAGGAGGCTGCCGGAGGCACCTCGGTGACACCCGTCGTCGGCGGTGCCGTGCCCACGACCACCGTGCCGCTCGGTCACGCGCGGCTCAAGGTCGCGCCCGGCACCACCGGCTCCGTCGCGGGGGCCGTGACGGGCAGCGCCGTCAAGATCGAGGCGCTCCACGCCTCCAGCGCCTCGTGCTCGTCCCAGACGGTCCTGCTGGCCGCCGCTGTCGTCCCCACGAGCACCGCCGAGGTGCGCTACGCGCTGCCGGTGGGCACGTGGACCATCCGGGTCACCAACTCCCTGGGCAACGCGAAGGACACTGCGCTCGCCGTCACCACCACGGTGCCCAGCACCGCCACCACCCTGGAGATGCCGTGATCGGCCTGGTGCGCAGCTGGCGCGAACGCCGCGACAGCGGGATCCGCGACGGCGGGATCCGCGACGGCGGCCTCACGCTCGCCGAGACGGTCGTGAGCATGGGCGTCGGCTCCATGCTCCTCGCCGGCGTCACAGCGCTGACCGTTGCGCAGATCCGCACCATCGATGCCGCGGAGAAGCGGTCCACGACCGCGCAGCAGACCGCCAACGCGCTGGACCTCATCAGCAAGCAGGTCCGGACGGCCACCGTCCCGGCCGCTGGGACCGGAGCCTTCATCACCGCGTCCGGCGAAGCCGTCGGCTTCTACGCGAACCTGTACTCCCTCGGGGGCGCCACCACCGATGCCGCCAAGCGTGCCGCCTACACGCCTCAGGAGGTGTGGGTCTGGACACGGAGCATCGGCGGCAAGCGGCAGCTGTGCAACCAGGTCCGTCCGCTCACCCGCGACAGGACGCAGGCTCTCGTCTTCCCCAGCACCAGCCTGGCCGTTGAGAGCAATCGCACCTGTCACGTCCTCGTGGCCGACCTCGCACCTGCCGACGGCACCCCGACCTTCACGTACCTGGCTGCGGCCGACCCGCTGGGCACCTCGGGCACGTCCACGTCATCCATCGCGATGAGCGGTGGGGTGGTGGCGGACACCAGTGACGTGGAAGCGGTCCAGGTGCGAGTGCGGGCACTCGCCGGGACAGCTCGGGACACGCAGACCGTGACCAGCGCAGTCCGCATCACCTTGATCAACAAGCTCTGAGGGAAGGCACCGCGATGCGCATCCTCCGCCGGGACGACGAGGGCTTCACCATGCTCGCCGTCCTCGCCAGTGCCATGCTCGTCATGGCCCTCGTGCTCGTCGGAATCGGGTACGCCACCGTGTCCGTGCAACGTTCCCGCACCTCTCAGGACACCCGTGGTGCCCTCGCCGCCGCCCAGGCCGGCGTCCAGGACTACCTGTCGCGGTTGAACAACTGCGAGACGTACTACCTCGCGACCAACACCTGCACGAACGTCAACTCCGCAGCGCTCACCACGCCCGCCGGTGCGGTGGTGCCCGGCACCACCGGCGCGACTCAAGCGCGGTACACCCAGCGGGTCATCAGCACCCCGCTGACCACTGGTGGAACCGGAGGGGTCCGCCTGGAGGTGACCGGCAGCGTCAACGGTGAGAGCCGCACCTTGACCGTGGACCTCACCCGCGGAGGGTTCCTGGAGTACCTGTACTACACCGACTACGAGACGTTCAGCCCGTCGAACACGCGGAAGCTCTTCCTCGACGAGCCGGTGATCGACCTGCGTGACAGCCGCTACAACAGCTCGTACTCCTACACGTTCACGGGTTCCGGTACCGCTCGGCAGTTCACGCTCCACCGCTGGAAGGTCTACACGCTCAAGGCGCCGACCGTCGACCAGGTTGCGCGCGGGTGCGAGCGGTACCGCTACGGAACAGCCACCAAGGGAGCCCGGGACACCTTCCCGCGCACGGTCTCCGTGGACGGTAACGACTACGAGATCTGGCCCAAGTCCTCCGAGAACACCCCGTTCGACATCGGCAACTTCACCTGCCTGACGATCAGCTTCAGCGGCAACGACACCTTCGACGGCCCGGTCCACTCCAACGATGCGCTGCGGCTCAGCGGTCCGGTGACCTTCAAGAAGAACGTCACCACCTCCTGGTCGACCACCGGGAAGACGTGGTACGGCGACTCCGACCCCTCCTCGACGTCCAAGAAGCCCTTGTACCACGACCCGCTGAAGATGCCTGAGACCGCGACGCAGCAGGCCGACCTGGCGGCCGCCAACGGCTGCGTCTACACCGGCCCCACCTCCATCAGGTTCCTGAGCAACGGCAGGATCGAAGTCGTCAGCCCCAACTCGGTGGCGAGCCAGCTCAATGCCGGCTGCACGACGGGGACCGGGACGTCGACCATCTCCACGGCTCAAACGGTCAACGGCCCCGCCAACGGCATCATCTACGTCAGGTCCACCACGACGCAGAACAACTGCATCAACCAGTTCCAGCGAGTCACCGGTGACGTCACGGACTACGACAACAACAACTGCCGAGCCGGTGATGCCTTCGTCCAGGGGGACGTCTCCGGTCAGATGACGGTCACCGCCGAGCACGACGTCGTCGTGACGGGGGACGTGCGCTACGCCGGTGGACTGAGCGGTACCGATGTGCTGGGACTCATCGGCCAGAACAACGTCGTGGTGTGGAACCCGGTGCGGCAGTCGAACGGCGGCTTCGCGAACATCAACGCGAGCGCGAACCGCCGCATCGACGCAGCCATCGCCTCCGTGTCCAACAGCTTCACCGTGTTCAACTACGACAAGGGCTCCAGGATCGGCACGCTCAACATCAACGGTGTCATCATCCAGAAGTACCGAGGCCCCGTCGCCACGGGCTCCGGTTCGGTGACCTCCACCGGTTACGCCAAGGACTACCGCTACGACTCGCGCCTGTCGAGCCTCCCGCCGCCGAGCTTCATCGCCCCTGTGAACGACCCGTGGTCCGTCGGCACCCTCACCGAGCAGTGAACGGAGGCTGACGTGCTGGAGATCGCTGCGGCCCTCCTGGGACTGCTCGTAGGGTCGTTCCTCAACGTCGTCGTCCACCGGGTGCCGCGCGGAGAGTCCGTCGTGCACCCGGCCAGCCGGTGCCCCGGATGTGGACACGCGGTGCGCCGGCGCGACAACGTGCCCGTGCTCTCGTGGCTGCTGCTGCGCGGGCGGTGCCGCGACTGCCGACTGCCCGTCTCGGCGCGCTACCCCCTCGTCGAGGCGGGGACCGCTGTGCTCTTCGCCGCCGTCGCCCACCTGGTCGGGCCGGCGTGGGCGCTGCCCGCGTACCTGTACCTCGCGGCGATCGCGGTGGCGCTGGCGCTCATCGACCTCGACGTCCACCGCCTGCCCGACGCCATCGTCCTGCCCTCCTACCCCGTCGTGGCCGGCCTGCTGCTGCTGGCCAGCGCGCTGAACGGCGACTGGGCCGCGGCGCTGCGGGCGGCCGTCGGCGCCGTCGCCGTGTTCGGGCTCTACGTGGTGCTGTTCGTCGCAAAACCCGGCGGTATGGGACTCGGCGACGTCAAGCTCGCCGGGGTCCTGGGCATGCTCCTCGGCTGGTGGGGCTGGGACGCCCTCGTCGTCGGCACCTTCCTCGCCTTCCTGCTGGGCGGGGTGGTCGCCCTGCCCCTCGTGCTGTCCGGTCGCGCCGGCCGCCGCAGCCGCATCCCCTTCGGGCCCTACATGCTCGCCGGTGCGCTGCTGGCGTTGCTGGTGGCTGAGCCCGCCACCGACTGGTACCTCGGCGTGATCGGACTGCGGCCCTCCGCGTGAAGCCACTCGGGTGACATCGCGCCTGCAGCGTCCGGTGCTGCTCAAGGTGCCGCAGATGGCGTCCGATCACACTCTCGACCACTCACTGATCGCTTCGGGAGCACCCCGGACGACGAGCCGCAGGGCTCACCACTCGAAGGAGGCGACGTGCCCGGACGAACCGCCATCGGTCTCGACATCGGGACGTCGGGCGTGCGCGCGGCCGAACTGTCCTACGGCCGAGACGGCATCACGCTCGAGAAGTTCGGCCAGGTGGCCCTGCCCGAGGGCGCCGTGCGGGACGGTGAGGTCATCGAGCGCGGCATCGTCGTCGACGCCCTCAAGGCGCTGTGGAAGGGCAGTGGCCTGAAGGGCAAGCACGTCGCCCTCGGGGTGGCGAACCAGCGTGTCGTCGTCCGTCAGATCGACCTGCCCTGGATGTCACCCGCCGAGCTGAAGAACTCCTTGGCGCTGCAGGTGCAGGACTACCTGCCCATGCCGGTGGCCGACTGCGTCCTGGACTTCCACGTCACCGAGGAGGTCCGCGACGGAGCCGGCCGCACGCTGCGCGGGCTGCTCGTCGCAGCACCGCGGGAGATGGTCATGGCCAACGTGGCCGCCGTCCAGGCCGCCGGTCTGCGGGTCACCTCCGTAGACCTCACCTCCTTCGCCGTCCTGCGCAGCGTGGGCAGACCGCACTCCGAGGTGGCCACCGAGGCGCTGCTGGACATCGGTGCTCGCGTCTCCAACCTGGTGATCCACTCCGCCGGCCAGCCGCGGTTCGTCCGCGTCCTGATGATGGGTGGGCAGGACGTCACCGACGCCGTCGCCGAGCGCATCGGTGTTCCCGCGTTCGCAGCCGAGGCGATCAAACGGGGTCAGGTCGATGGCCTGTCCGACGACGAGGTGCAGCTGGCGCGCAGCGCGGTGGACCTCATGCTCGAGGTGTTCGTCGACGAGATCCGCGGATCCCTCGACTACTACGGCACCGCCAACCCCGCCTTCCCCGTGGAGCGCATCCTGGTCTCCGGCGGAGGCTCCATCCTGGAAGGCATCAGCGAGCGCCTGTCCGCGGTGACCCGCCGCCCCGTCCTGGCCGGGGACCCGGTCTCCGGCTGCCGGCTGGGCCGCACCGGTCTCGACGAGCACCAGCTCACCACCGTCCAGCCCCTCGCGGCCGTGCCGATCGGCCTCGCACTCGGAGTCGTCTCATGAGCTTCCAGACCCTCGAGGCGGTCGCGTCCCGCACCGCGGTCGTCCGCGTCAACCTGCTGCCCGGCGAGTTCGCCGAGGCCCGCAAGGCCAAGCAGCTGCGCTTGGCACTCGCCGGCTCCCTCGTGGTGGTGCTCGGCGCCTGCGCCGGCGCCTACGGCATCACCGCGGGACACGTCGCGGCCGCGGACGAGGCCCTGGCTGCGGAGCAGGCCAGGACGCCGGCGCTGCTGGCGGAGCAGGAGCCCTACGCCGAGGTCCCGACCGTGCTGAAGCAGGTCGAGGACGCCGTGCAGGTGCGCGAAGCGGTCGCGCAGGGCGACATCCCCTGGTACAGCTACCTCGACCAGCTCGCGGCCGTCGCGCCCACCGAGCTGTCCTTCACGTCGCTGAACCTGCAGCTGACGACGACTGCGGACGCCGGTGCCTCGGCGGACCCGCTGCAGGCCGCCGGGGTGGCCCGCATCGCCGTGGTCGGCGAGACGAAGACTCAGGGCAAGGTGGCCGACTGGCTCGACGCCGTCGCCGGGGTGCCCGGTGTCGCCGACCCGCGCCTGAGCAGCTCCACCCTGGACCCCTCCACGGGCGTGGTGACCTTCAACGCCGACATGACCCTGACCGCCGACGCACTGCTCGGCGAGCAGTGAGCCGCGGGACGACAGGAGCTCCGACGACATGAACGGTTCCAAGAACACCGTGTGGGCGGCCGGTACGGGCGGCATCGCGCTGGTGATGCTGGCGGCCACCTACTTCGGGCTGGTCGCCCCCCAGCGTGAAGCAGCCGCCGAGGTCCGCGAGCAGACCGCCGGGGTGGTGCAGAGCAACCTCGCCATCGAGCAGAAGACCGAGCTGCTCGCCGCGCAGTTCGCCACGCTGGACGAGCAGAAGGCGCGGTTGGCAGAGGTGCGGGCCACCCTGCCCGGCGAAGCGCAGGTGCCGACGCTCCTGCGCCAGTTGGAAGGCTACGCGGCTTCCGCCGGCGTCACGTTGACGGCCGTGACGCCGTCCGCGGCCAGTGCGTACGCCACGGACACCGCTGCGACGACCGACACCAGCGGCCTCGTGCAGATCCCGCTCGCCGTGACCGCGACCGGTGGCTTCGGCCAGTCGGAGCTGTTCGTCAAGAACCTCCAGGCGGACATGGCCCGCTTCTTCCTCGTGGAGGACGTCTCAGTCACCGCGGGAGGCCAGAGCGCGTCCAGCGGAGACGTCACGACGACCCTCACCGGCCGCATCTTCGTCCTCGGCGACGCGACGACGAGCACCGCCACCGCCGAGCCGGTCACCACCGGGTCCACCGCGACCGGCACCGCCGACGCGACCACCACCCCCGCCACCGCGGCGGCCGACAGCTCGACGACTGCGAGTGTGAACTGATGAACGGGCAGTTCCCGTCCTTCGGGCAGCCGAGCGCGCCCGACCCCGAGACCCCCGTGGCCGAGCTCCAGGAGCCGCACGACCGCGAGCCCGGTGACGGGCGGGCCCTCAAGAGCCTGCTCGCCGGTGCCGCCGCTGTGGCCGTCCTCGGTGGCGGCGCGCTGGGTTTCATCTGGCTGAGCAGCACGCCCGGCGGGGAGACCGCCGATGCCGCGCTCGGCGGTGCACGCTCCACGCCCAGCGTGACCGTCCCCGGTGGCGCGGACCGTGCTGCCGTGGCGTTCGCGGCCAACGGCCGTGACGTCTTCGCCCCCACCGTCGCGCCCACCGCTGAGGGCGCCGTCGCCGACGCGAGCACCAGCGCCTCGTCCACCTCGGGCAGCGGTTCTGCGACCTCCGCCTCCTCCGTCGCCACCTCCCGCACCACGGCGGGTGCCGGGACCACGACGATCACCACGACCGGAGGGGGGACCGGCGGCAAGACGGGCTCGCCGACCGGGACGAGCACCGCCCCGAGCGCGACGCCGACGGACACCCGCTCCACCGCACCCGGCTGGACGGTGCCGCAAGTGTCCTTCGTGACGGGCACGGACGACTTCGGCACCTTCCGCATCGCCGGCGAGGACGTGCGCATCGCCACGGGCGACCTCGTCTACCCGCTCGGCATCCGCTACGGCGGGTTGGCCCCCTCCGACGAGGCGACCACCCCCACCCCCTCGGAGACGTCCGACGACTCCGTGCCCGCGGTGAAGGCCGTGTTCACCGCCGAGAACGACGCCCAGACCGGGTGGGTCATCACCTCCGACCCGGAGGGGAAGGTGCTGCTGCCCGACGCCGTCGTGGGCCACCCGCAGGGGCGCGTCCGCGCCTACGGCGTCCTGGCCGACCGGTTCTGGATCCGCGTCGACCGCCAGCAGGGGGTCCTGCACTCCGAGGGCGAGGCCGTCGCGGGTACCGGCCTGACGTTCCTGGGGACCGACCCCGACGACGACTCGCTCCCTGCCGCCGGTGTCTACTTCCAGGACGGTTCCGGCATCGTCTACTTCGGCAAGTTCGGTGGAGGTGAGTCCGATGGCGTGGCGTTCTGAGAACCCGGTCGCCCGCCGGCGCACCGCCGCGGTCGCGGCCCTCGTGGGCCTGGCGACCGTGGCGACGGCGATGTCCGCGGCTGCGGCCCCGACCCCGGTCACGGCGCACCGCTCGTACGGCGCGGACCGCTACGCGACCGCCGCGACCCTGGAGGACCCCGCCCGCGACATCGCGTACGTCGTCACGGGCGCCGGGTTCGCCGACGGCGTGACCGCCGGCGCACTGGCGGGGCACTACGGCGCGAACATCTTCCTCACCCCGCGCGAGCAGCTCACCGACGACGTGCGCGCCGTCATCGGCTACTACCGCAAGGTCGTCGTCGTGGGCAGCGAATCGGCCGTCGGCCCGGACGTGATGACGTGGTTGCGGCAGAACACCCGCGCGGAACTCTCCCGCGTGGGCGGTGTCGACCGCTACGAGACGGCCGCGAAGCTGTCCGCCGCGTCGTTCGACCCAGGGGTGGCGGACGTCGTCATCGCCACGGGGACCGACTACGCCGACGCTCTGGCGGGTTCCGCCGCGGCGGCCTCGGTCGACTCGCCGGTGCTCGTGGTGGAACCCGGTCGCGTCCCGGACAGCGTGCGCGCCGAACTGGACCGCCTGAACCCCGGCCGGATCACGGTGCTGGGTGGTGAGCGGTCGGTCAGCGCCCAGGTCGCCGCCGACCTGGCGCAGTACACCGCGGGCGAGGTTCGCCGGGTCGCCGGTGGGGACCGCTACGAGACGGCGGTCGCCGTCAGCGAGTCGTACTTCCCCGCCGGGGCGCCGTGGGTGGAACTGGCCAGCGGCTCGTCCTGGCCCGACGCCATCGCCGCCGGCGCCTCGGCGGGACGGCGCGAGTCGCCGGTCCTGCTGACGCCCCAGTACTGCCTGCCGCAGGGGGTGAACCTGGAGATCGAGCGCCTCGCACCTGAGCAGCTCATGGCCGTGGGCGGTAACGGCTCGTACTCCGAGGTCGCGGCCAAGCGCACCTCGTGCGGCGCCGGCGAGAAGAAGTACCTGGACGAGTTCGCCCAGCCGGCGGGCAACGCCTCGTACGTGCAGTCGCACGCCACGCTCGACGGGGTGTTCTACCCGCGCTCGGCGGCCTTCTCCACGTACGTCCCCACGAGCACCACGGACATCCGCAACGCGGAGTACCGGGTGTGGGCGATCGGCTCGGGGTACTCCCGGTTCACCGCGGTCGCCGGCGTGGCCGACGGCGTCACCTCGGGCCTGACCGCCCACGTCGAGGTCTTCGGCGACGAGCGGCTGCTCGGCAGCTACGACGTGGCCGAGGGACAGCCGGCGAGCATCGACGTCGACGTGCGCGGGGTGGACAACCTCAAGCTCGTCACGACCGCCTCCGGTCGCACCCAGAGCGGCGAAGAGGTGGACAACATCGTCTACTTCGGCGACTCCGCGGTCCGCTGACCGCACCCCGCTCGCGCGCAGGGCCCGCACCCCCACCGGGTGCGGGCCCTGCGCGCGTCCGGGCAGCACCTAGGATCAGCGCGCACCGTCCCCGGCACCAGGAGCCCCACGTGATCGTCCTCGTCGGCTTCATGGGCGCGGGCAAGACGACCGTGGGCCGCCTGCTCGCCGCCCACCTGGCGCTGCCCTTCACCGACACCGACCACGTCGTCGAGCAGCGCGAGGGCCGCCCGATCCCGGCGACCTTCACCGCCCTGGGCGAGGAGGGCTTCCGCGACCTGGAGGAGCGGGCCGTCGCCGACGTCCTGGCCGGCCCCGAGGCGGTCGTCTCCCTCGGCGGCGGCGCCTGCGGGCGCGAGGCCACCCGGCGCAGGTTGCGCGCGCACACCGTCGTGCACCTGCGCGTCAGCCTGGAGCAGACCCGCGCCCGCACCGCCGGCGACGCGAACCGGCCGGTCCTGCAGCGCCCCGACCTGCCCGCCCTGCACGCCGCCCGTCAGCTGCTGTACGACGAGGTCGCTACCGTCGCGGTGCCGACGGACGGGCGGACGGCCGAGGAGGTCGCCCGCGACGTCCTGGCGCTGATCGAGCAGCACGCCGAGCAGCACCGCACCGCGCCAGACCCGGAGGACCGATGACCGAGCCCACCCAGCCGACCAGGATCACCGTCCAGGGTGACGCCCCCTACGACGTCCTGGTGGGCCGCGGCCTGCTGGGCGAGCTGCGCGGCCTGCTCGGCGAGAAGGTCGCCAAGGTCCTCGTGGTGCACCCGCGGGCGCTGCGCGCCACCGGTGAGGCGGTGCGCGACGACCTGACCGCCCAGGGCCTCGAGGCCGTCCTGGCGGAGGTGCCCGACGGCGAGGAGGCCAAGAGCGCCCAGGTCGCGGCGTTCTGCTGGACGGTGCTGGGCCAGTCCGGCTTCACCCGCTCCGACGCCGTCGTCGGTGTCGGCGGGGGAGCGGTCACCGACCTGGCCGGGTTCGTGGCCGCGACCTGGCTGCGCGGGGTGCGGGTGGTGCACCTGCCCACGACGCTGCTGGCCATGGTGGACGCCGCCGTGGGCGGCAAGACCGGCATCAACACCGCCGAGGGCAAGAACCTCGTCGGCTCCTTCCACCCGCCGGCCGGGGTGCTGTGCGACCTGGACGCCCTGGACACGCTGCCCGCCCACGACCTCCGCGCCGGCATGGCCGAGGTCGTCAAGTGCGGCTTCATCGCCGACGAGCGCATCCTGGAGCTGGTCGAGGCCGACGTGGCCACGGCCACCGACCCGCGCTCGCCGGTGCTGGCGGAGCTGGTCGAGCGCGCGATCCGGGTCAAGGCGCGCGTGGTCGGCCAGGACCTCAAGGAGTCCGACCTGCGGGAGATCCTCAACTACGGGCACACCTTCGCCCACGCCGTGGAGCTCGTGGAGCGCTACGAGTGGCGCCACGGCGCCGCGGTCAGCGTGGGCCTGGTGTACGTCGCGGAGCTGGCCCGCATGGCCGGCCGGCTCTCCGACGCCGACGCCGAGCGGCACCGCGCGGTGCTCAGCTCCCTGGGGCTGCCCGTCACCTACCGGGGGGACCGCTGGCCCCAGCTGCTGGAGGCCATGAAGCGCGACAAGAAGTCCCGCGGGGCGCTGCTGCGCTTCGTCGTCCTGGACGGCATCGGCCGGCCCTCCCGGCTGGAGGGGCCGGACCCGGCGATGCTGCAGGCCGCGTACGCGCAGATCAGCAGGGACTGACGCTCAGGCGCAGGGGGTCGTGGACGGCGCCGCCGACGCCGAGGACACGTACCAGACGCTGCCGCGGCCCTCGGCGTCGCGCCCGCCCAGGCAGTACCCGCCGGCGTCGGCGAACAGGACGGCCACGTCGCTGGCCGGCTCCGCCACGCCCAGGGCGGCCGGGTCCGGCGCGTAGGTGCCGTGGGCGTTCCAGAAGGCCTCCTGCGCCCCGGCCACCGCACGCAGGTCCGCCTGCACCCGCTCGTCGGCGGCCTGCGCGCGCTCGTGCAGGAAGACGGGGATCGCCACCGAGGCCACCACCCCCGCGGTGGACAGCGCCCCCAGCGCGCACCCCAGGCCGATGAGGACCTTGCCCCAGGCGGGCACGGGTGTGCGGCCGGGCAGCGGAGCCGCGGACCCGGGAGCCGGGGGCGACGGGGCGCCGAACGCGCGGGTGCCCGCCGGGCCGGGCGCGCCACCGCGCAGCGGCGTGGCGTAGAAGTCGGCGTTCGGGTCGGCAGGGCCGGAGCGCGCGCTGAAGCGCGGGTCGCCACCGGGGGAGGACGCGGTCACGGGGAGTCCTTCGGCACGCCGGGCACCCGACCCCAGCCGGCTCACCCGAGCGGGCCGCACCCGTCCGTGGGGAGTGCGGCCGAGACGCGCGCCCGGAGCGGGGAGCGCGCCCGCCTCGGTACGATGGCGTTCCCACCCCCGCGCCCGGTCCCGGTCCGCGGGACGCACGGACGACGAGACGGACTGAGAGACGACGTGGCATCGACGAACGACCTGAAGAACGGCACCGTGCTGAACCTCGACGGCAACCTCTGGTCGGTGGTCGAGTTCCAGCACGTCAAGCCCGGCAAGGGCGGCGCCTTCGTGCGGACGAAGCTGAAGAACGTCCTGTCCGGCAAGGTCGTCGACCGCACCTTCAACGCCGGCAGCAAGGTCGACACCGCCACCGTGGACAAGCGGGACATGCAGTACCTGTACCGCGACGGCGAGGACTTCGTGTTCATGGACTCCTCGACCTACGACCAGATCATGGTCCCCCCCGCCACGGTGGGCGACGCGGCGAACTACATGCTGGAGAGCCAGGAGGTGATCGTCGCCACCCACGAGGGCACCCCGCTGTACGTGGAGCTGCCCACCTCCGTGGTGCTGGAGATCACCTACACCGAACCGGGTCTGCAGGGCGACCGCTCCACCGGCGGCACCAAGCCCGCCACCGTGGAGACCGGTGCGGAGATCCAGGTCCCGCTGTTCCTGGAGCAGGGCACCAAGGTCAAGGTCGACACCCGCACCGGGGACTACCTCGGCCGCGTGAACTGACGTGGCGGCCCGCCGCAAGGCCCGCCGGCGTGCGCTGGAGGTCCTCTTCGAGGCCGACCAGCGCCGCCTGGACCCCCTGGCCGTGCTCAAGGACAAGATCCTGCGGGCGGACCCGCCGGTGGGGGAGTACGCCGTCACGCTCGTCGAGGGCGTGGTCGGCGAGCTGGCCCGCATCGACGAGGTGCTCTCCACCTACTCGATGGGCTGGACGGTCGACCGGATGCCGGCGGTGGACCGCGCCGTGCTGCGCATCGGGGTGTGGGAGGTCCTGCACGCCGCCGACGTGCCCGACCACGTCGCCATCAGCGAGGCCGTGGAGATCAGCCAGGAGCTGTCCACCGACGAGTCGCCGAAGTTCGTCAACGGCCTCCTCGCGCGCATCGCGGAGCTGAAGGAGACCCTCACCGCCTGAGCGGTCCCGCCGCCGGCGCACCCCGAACGGGGTGCGCCGACGTTCGCGGGCCCCGGAACGACCCGCTGGTGCACGCACGACGGCCCGGTCACCCCTCGCGGGGTGACCG
>NZ_JBKBCT010000097.1:0-12551 GCF_050871525.1 Kineococcus auxinigenes
CCCGCCCCCCCCGCCCCCCCACCACATCCAACACCCGCCCCCCCCCCCCCCCCCCCCCCCCCCCCCCCCCCCCCCCCCCCCCCCCCCCCCCCCCCCCCCCCCCCCCCCCACGGCGCTGGCCGTGCTGGCGGCCCTGTCCGGGGCGGACGCCCCCGAGCCGGCGGTGAACACCGCGACGGGCGAGCTGCTGGAGTGAGCGGCGCCGTCCGCCGCGCGGTGTCGCCCCGCGGCGGGCTCCCGCAGCGGCGGGGACGCCACGTCACCTTCCGGGTGCGGAGCGTGCCGGCCTCGTCGCGCGCGACACGCCCGGGGTGACAGGATGACACCCGTGGAACCACCGGCAGACGCCCGCACCGAGGCTCCCTCGGGCCCTGCGCCCGAGGGCTCCGACGCCGTTGCCGCGCAACCGGACCAGGCACAGGCCGCCCGCCCGCGCCGGCCCGAGCTGCTCATCATCACCGGCATGTCCGGCGCGGGCCGTTCCACCGCCGGCAAGGCGCTGGAGGACCTCGGCTGGTACGTCGTGGACAACCTCCCGCCGCAGATGCTCGAGCCGCTGGCCGAGCTGGCCGCGCGCGCCGGGCTGTCCGTGCCGCGCATCGCCGTGGTCGTCGACGTGCGCGGCGGCAGCTTCTTCGCCGAGCTGACCGGCACGCTCGCCGCCCTGGACACCCGCCACGTCTCCCCGCGGGTGCTCTTCCTCGACGCCACCGACGAGGCCCTCGTGCGCCGCTTCGAGTCCGTGCGCCGCCCGCACCCCCTGCAGGGCGACGACCGCATCGTCGACGGCATCGCCCGCGAGCGCGCCCTCACCGGCGACCTGCGCTCGCGGGCCGACGTCGTGGTGGACTCCTCCTCCTTCAACGTCCACCAGCTCGGTGCCCTCGTGGCGTCCCTGTTCGAGGCCGAGGGCAGCGACGACCTGCGCGTGACCGTCATGAGCTTCGGCTTCAAGTACGGCACCCCCGCCGACGCCGAGCACATCGCCGACCTGCGCTTCCTGCCCAACCCGCACTGGGAGCCGGAGCTGCGCCCGCTGACCGGTCAGGACGACCCCGTCTCGGCGTACGTGCTGGCCGCCGAGGGTGCCCAGCCCTTCCTCGACCGCTACGTCGAGGCGCTGGAGCCGGTGCTGACCGGCTACCGCCGCGAGAACAAGCGCTACGCGACCATCGCCTTCGGCTGCACCGGCGGCAAGCACCGCTCCGTGGCGATGGCCGAGGAGCTCGGGACCCGCCTGCGCCGCGCCGGCGTGGGCGTGCGCGTCCTGCACCGCGACCTGGGGCGCGAGTGAGCCTGCCCACCGGCCCCGTCCCGATCACCGGCGCGCTGCCCGTGCGCACCGCACCCGCCGCGCAGACCGGGGCGCCGGCCGTCGTCGCGCTGGGCGGCGGTCACGGGCTGTCCGCCTCCCTGTCGGCCCTGCGCCACCTCACCGACCGCCTGACCGCCGTGGTGACCGTCGCCGACGACGGCGGCTCCTCCGGCAGGCTGCGCCGCGAGCTGGGCGTGCTGCCCCCCGGGGACCTGCGGATGGCCCTGTCCGCCCTGTGCGACGACTCCGAGTGGGGCCGCACCTGGCGCGACGTGCTGCAGCACCGCTTCGACTCCGCCGGCGGCCTGCACCAGCACGCCACCGGCAACCTGCTCATCGCCACCCTGTGGGAGCTGCTCGGCGACGAGGTCAGCGGCCTGGACTGGGTGGCCCGGCTGCTCGGGGCGCGCGGGCGGGTGCTGCCGATGGCCGCGGTCCCCCTGGACATCGAGGCCGACGTGCTGGGCCTGGTGCCCGGCGACGAGTCCGCGCTCACGCCCGTGCGCGGCCAGGTCGCCGTGGCCTCCACCACCGGCCGGGTCAGCGGGGTGCGGCTGGTGCCCCCGGACCCGCCGGTGCCCGCGGAGGTGCTCCACGCCGTGCGCACGGCGGACTGGGTGGTCCTGGGCCCGGGGTCCTGGTTCACCAGCGTCCTGCCGCACCTCATGGTGCCCGCCCTGGCGCAGGCGCTGTGCGAGACCGCCGCCCGGGTGTGCGTGACGCTGAACCTCGCCGTCCAGCCGGGGGAGACCGACGGCTTCAGCGCCGAGGCCCACCTGGACGTGCTCGCGGCCCACGCCCCCGGGCTGCGCGTGGACGCCGTGGTGGCCGACCCGGTGGCCGTGGGGGACCCGGCGGGGCTGGCGGCCGCTGCGGCCGGGCTGGGTGCCGAGCTGGTGCTGCGTCCCGTCTCCACCGGTGACGGCACCGCGCGGCACGACGCGCTGCGGCTGGCGGCGGCGTACCGGGACGTCTTCGCCGGCCCGGTGGTCCCCGGCCCGGGTGCGGGGGTGGCACCGTGGGGGCGGTCGTGAGCGCGCCCGCGGGTGCGGGCGCGGGCGGGGACACGCAGGGGGCGGCGCGGTGCGCGCCGCCGGGGGACGCGAGGTCCGAGGAGGACTGGGCATGGCGATGACGGCGGCGGTCAAGGACGAGCTGAGCCGGCTGCCGGTGACGACGACCGCGGCGCGCAAGGCCGAGGTGTCGGTGATGCTGCGCTTCGCCGGCGGGCTGCACATCGTCTCCGGGCGCATCGTCATCGAGGCGGAGCTGGACTCGGCCTCGATCGCCCGGCGGCTGCGCCGCGACATCGCCGACGTCTTCGGCCACCCCAGCGACCTGCTCGTCGTGCAGGCGTCCGGCCTGCGCCGCGCCACCCGGTACGTGCTGCGCGTGGCGCGCGAGGGGGAGTCCCTGGCGCGCCAGACCGGTCTGCTGGACACCCGCGGCCGGCCGGTGCGCGGCCTGCCCTCGCACATCGTGTCCTCCTCGGCGCAGATCGCCGAGGCCGCCTGGCGCGGGGCGTTCCTGGCGCGCGGCTCACTGACCGAGCCCGGACGCTCCGCCGCCCTGGAGGTCACCTGCCCCGGCCCCGAGGCGGCGCTGGCCCTGGTGGGGGCGGCCCGGCGCCTGGAGCTGTCGGCCAAGGCCCGCGAGGTGCGCGGCGTGGACCGCGTCGTCCTGCGCGACGGCGACGCCATCAGCGCGCTGCTGACCCGGCTGGGTGCGCACGACGCGATGATGACGTGGGAGGAGCGGCGGATGCGCCGCGAGGTGCGCGCCACCGCCAACCGCCTGGCCAACTTCGACGACGCGAACCTGCGCCGCTCGGCGCGCGCGGCCGTCGCCGCCGGCGCCCGCGTGGAGCGGGCCCTGGAGCTGCTGGGCGACGACGTGCCCGACCACCTGCTGCAGGCCGGGCGCCTGCGCCTGGAGCACAAGCAGGCCAGCCTGGAGGAGCTGGGGCAGCTGGCCGACCCGCCGATGACGAAGGACGCCATCGCCGGGCGCATCCGCCGGCTGCTGGGGATGGCCGACAAGCGGGCCGGCGAGCTCGGCGTGCCGGGCACCGACTCGGGCCTGTCCGCGGACATGCTCGACGCCTGAGCCCCGAGGGGAGCACCGGGTGCGGCCGGGCCGCCGACCCACCCCGGCTGCACCCGACGTGACGCAGGCCATAGGGTCGTACCGTCGCCGCGGCGCTGCGGCTGGCGCAGCACATGACGATCACGCAGAGCTGACGCGCCCGGGCCCGCCCGGTGCGTCGAGGAGGAGAGCGCATGACCACCAAGGTCGGCATCAACGGCTTCGGCCGCATCGGCCGCAACTTCTTCCGCGCCGCACTGGCCTCCGGTGCGGACATCGAGGTCGTGGCCGTCAACGACCTCACGGACGCCAAGGCGCTGGCGCACCTGCTCAAGCACGACTCCGTCCTGGGCAAGCTGGCCGAGGACGTGCGCGTCGAGGGCGACTCCATCGTCGTGGGGTCCCGCTCGGTGAAGGTCCTGGCCGAGCGCGACCCGGGCAAGCTGCCCTGGGGCGAGCTGGGCGTGGACGTCGTCATCGAGTCCACCGGCTTCTTCACCGACGGCGAGAAGGCCAAGGCGCACGTGACGGCCGGCGCCAAGAAGGTCGTCATCTCCGCGCCCGCCAAGAACGACGACGTCACCGTCGTCATGGGCGTCAACGACGGCGACTACGACGCCGCGAAGCACACGATCATCTCCAACGCCTCGTGCACCACGAACTGCCTGGCGCCGCTGGCGAAGGTCCTCAACGACGCCTTCGGCATCGAGCGCGGCCTGATGACGACGGTGCACGCCTACACCGCCGACCAGAACCTGCAGGACGGCCCGCACAAGGACCTGCGCCGTGCCCGCGCCGCTGCCCTGAACATCGTGCCGACCAGCACCGGCGCGGCCAAGGCCATCGGCCTGGTGCTGCCCGAGCTGAAGGGCAAGCTGGACGGCTACGCGCTGCGCGTGCCGGTCCCGACCGGCTCGGCCACCGACCTCACCGTGACCCTGAGCCGCGAGGTCAGCGCCGAGGAGGTCGACGCCGCCTACCGCGCCGCCGCCGACGGCCCCCTGAAGGGCTACCTGGTGTACTCCGACGAGGAGCTGGTCTCCAGCGACATCGTCACCGACCCCGCCTCCTGCATCTACGACTCGGGCCTGACCAAGGTCATGGGCGACCAGGTGAAGGTCGTCGGCTGGTACGACAACGAGTGGGGCTACTCCAACCGCCTCGTCGACCTCGTCAAGCTGGTCGGCAGCTCCCTCTGAGCACCGTCACCGGCCCGGGGCAGCGCGCCCCGGGCCGGTGAGCGCTGCCCGCGCCCGCCCGACCCCAGGCCCTCCCGGAGGAACCGTGAAGACCATCGACGACCTCGAGCGCGAGCTCGGCGGCCTGCGCGGCCGGCGGGTGCTGGTGCGCAGCGACCTCAACGTGCCGCTGGACCACTCCGGCGACGTCCCCCGCATCACCGACGACGGCCGCGTGCGCGCCTCGGTGCCCACGCTGCGCCGCCTGCTGGACGCCGGGGCCCGCGTCGTCGTCACGGCCCACCTGGGCAGGCCGAAGGGGGCTCCGGAGGCGAAGTACTCCCTGGCCCCCGTGCACGCCCGCCTCGCGGAGCTGCTGGCCGGCGTGGACGTCTCCTTCTGCCCGGTCACCGTCGGTGACGAGGCCACCGCCGCCGTCGAGTCGCTGGCCGACGGTTCGCTGGTGCTGCTGGAGAACGTGCGCTTCAACGCCGCCGAGACCAGCAAGGACGACGCCGAGCGCGGCGCCTTCGCCGACTCCCTCGCCGCCCTGGCCGACGCCTACGTCTCCGACGGCTTCGGGGCCGTGCACCGCAAGCACGCCAGCGTCTACGACGTCGCCCAGCGCCTGCCGCACGCCGCCGGCGGCCTGGTCGCCACCGAGGTCGAGGTGCTGCGCCGGCTGACCACGTCCCCCGAGCGCCCCTACGCCGTGGTGCTCGGCGGCTCCAAGGTCTCCGACAAGCTCGGTGTCATCGACAACCTCCTCGGCTCCCTGCTGACCTCCGGCGACCGCCTCCTGGTCGGTGGCGGCATGGTCTTCACGTTCCTGAAGGCCGCCGGCCACGAGATCGGCGAGTCCCTGCTGGAGGAGGACCAGCTGGAGACCGTGCGCACCTACATGCGCACCGCGCAGGACAAGGGCGTCGAGCTGGTGCTGCCCACCGACGTGGTCGCCGCCACCGCCTTCGCCGCCGACGCCGACCACGCCGTCGTCGCCGCCGACGCGATCCCCGCCGACCGCATCGGCCTGGACATCGGGCCGGACTCCGCCGCCGCCTTCGCCGCGAAGCTCGCCGACGCGCGCACCGTCTTCTGGAACGGGCCGATGGGCGTGTTCGAGATGGAGCCGTACGCGGGCGGCACCCGCACCGTCGCCCAGGCCCTGGCGGACTCGCCGGCGTTCAGCGTCGTCGGCGGCGGCGACTCCGCGGCGGCCGTGCGCACCCTGGGGTTCGCCGACTCGCAGTTCGGCCACATCTCCACCGGCGGAGGCGCCAGCCTGGAGTTCCTGGAGGGCAAGCACCTGCCGGGCCTGGACGTCCTGCAGGACTGAGCGACCCGCCCCCCGCCCCAGCCCGCCCCCGACCCACGGACGGACCCCATGAGCCGCACCCCCCTGATCGCCGGGAACTGGAAGATGGTCCTGGACCACCAGCAGGGCACCCTGCTGGTGCAGAAGCTGGACTGGACCCTCAAGGACGCCAGGCACGACCACTCGGCCGTCGAGGTCGCCGTGCTGCCCTCGCACACGTCCCTGCGCACCGTCCAGACCCTGATCGAGGGCGACCAGCTCGCGATCAAGCTCGGCGCCCAGGACGTCTCCGCGCACGAGTCCGGCGCGTACACCGGTGAGGTCTCCGCGGCGCAGCTGAGCAAGCTGGGCGTCACCTACGTCGCGGTGGGCCACTCCGAGCGCCGGCAGTACCACGGCGAGGACGACGCCACCGTGCGCGCCAAGACCGCCAAGGCCCTCGAGCACGGGCTGGTGCCGATCGTGTGCGTCGGGGAGGCCCTGGAGGTGCGCAAGGCCGGTGAGCACGTCGCCTTCACCGTCGGGCAGGTCACCGCGGCGCTGGAGGGCCTCAGCGCCGCTCAGGTGGCCGGGCTCGTGCTGGCCTACGAGCCGGTGTGGGCCATCGGCACCGGTGAGGTCGCCACTCCCGAGGACGCCCAGGAGGTCTGCGAGGCGGTCCGCACCGCGGTCGCCGGGCAGTTCGACGCGGAGACGGCCCAGGCCGTTCGCATCCTCTACGGCGGCAGCGTCAAGCCCGCCAGCATCGCCTCGATCATGCGGCAGCCGGACGTCGACGGCGCCCTCGTGGGTGGCGCCAGCACCGACGCCGGCGACTTCGCCGCCATCGTGCGCTACCGCGACCACCCCGCCTGACGACTCTCCTGGCCACTCACCCGGTACCTGCCGGGGCGCGCCGTCGGCGCCGCGGTTCCCCGGACCGCTGCGCCGATGGCCTACTCTGGTCCAGCCCCGACCCGGTCGGCCCGCTGTGCGGGCGGCCACGAGATGAAGGATCCGCGTGTCCGTCCTCCGCATCGTTCTGCAGGTCCTGCTGGCGCTGTCCAGCCTCTTCCTGACGCTGCTGATCCTCATGCACAAGGGCAAGGGCGGGGGGCTGTCGGACATGTTCGGCGGCGGTGTCACCACCAGCCTGTCGGGGTCCAGCATGGCCGAGCGCAACCTCAACCGGTTCACGGTCGGGGTGGCCCTGCTGTGGTTCGTGTCCATCGTGCTGCTCGGCCTGGTGCAGCGCTTCGCCGACGACTTCTGAGCAACAGAGCACCAGACCGCGAGCAGCGGACGAGGGGAGACGTTCAACGTGGCAGGTGGCAACGCCATCAGGGGCAGCAGGGTCGGCGCCGGTCCCATGGGAGAGGCCGAGCGCGGGGACACCGCCCCTCGCGTCCGCATCTCCTACTGGTGCGCCAACGGGCACGAGACGCGGCCCAGCTTCGCCGAGGAGTCGGGCGTGGAACCGCCGGAGACGTGGGACTGCCCGCGCTGCGGGTTCCCCGCCGGCACGGACCGCGCCAACCCGCCGGCGCCCCCGCGCAACGAGCCGTACAAGACGCACCTGGCGTACGTGAAGGAGCGTCGCAGCGACGCCGACGGCGAGGCCATCCTCAACGAGGCACTCGAGGGTCTGCGCGCTCGCGGTCTCATCCGCTGAACCCCGTGGGCGGTGCCGCCAGGGCACTGCCGTGAGGACGACTGAAGGGCCCCGACCGTCGCGGTCGGGGCCCTTCCGTCGTGCTGGGTGAGTCAGCGGGGCAGGTCGGCGGCGGCCGCGTCGTCCACGAGCCACAGCGTCGCCTCGGTGCCGCGCACACCGGCCGCGGGGGTGGCGCTCACGTCCTCCCCGGCGACGCCACGGCCCACGGCAGCGGCCTTCTCCGCACCGGAGGCGACCACCCAGACCTGCCGGGCGCGGGCCAGCGCCCCGAAGGTGAAGGACAACCGCACCGGCGGCGGCTTCGGCGACTGCCGCACCCCGATGACGCTGGACTCGTCGCGCGCCAGGCCGGGGTGGTGCGGGAAGAGGGAGGCGACGTGACCGTCGGGCCCCATCCCCAGCAGCAGCACGTCGAACGCGGGCACCTCCGCACCACCGGCCACCGAGGCCAGCTCGGCGGCGTAGCGGGCGGCCGCGGCGTCGGGGTCGTCGCCGTCCGGGCCGTCGGAGGCGGGCGGTTCGTGCACCGTGGCCGGGTCCAGGTCCAGCGCGTCCAGCAGGGCGCGGCGGGCCTGGGTGGCGTTGCGGTCCGGGTCCCCCGCCGGCAGGAAGCGCTCGTCGCTCCACCACAGGTGCACCCGCCGCCAGTCCACGGCGTCGCGGGCGGGCGAAGCGGCGACGGCCTCGAGGGTCTTGCCGCCGATCGTCCCGCCGGTCAGCGAGACGTGCGCGACGCCCCGCTGGGCCAGGGCGTCGGTCACGGCCGTCAGCAGCCGGGCGGCCGCGGCGTGCGCGAGCACCTCCGGCGTGGGGTGGACGACGACGAGGGGGTGCGCGCTCACGCCGTGGTCCTCCGGGTCGTGCGCCCGGTGGTGCCGCCGGCCGCAGCCCGCTTCACCGGCGCGGCCTTCTTCGCCGTGGCCTTCTTCGCCGTGCTCGCCCTCGGCGGCGCGGCCTTCTTCGCGGTGGTCCCCTTCGCGGCCGCGCCCCGGCCGGTCGCCGTCCGCTTCGCCGCGGCGGCCTTCTCCGCCGGCGCGGTCCCGCGCTCCGAGGCGTTCTCGGAGTGCTCGGCGTTCGGCACCGCGGTCCCGCCGACGCGCTGGGTGGGCTCGGTGGGCCGGGCCCGCTTCATCGCCCGGGACACGCGCGCGGACTCCACCTCCGCGGCGGCCTGGTCGCGCGCGGTCTCCGCCGGCGGCCGCAGCCGCCCCTGCGCCTGCGCGGCGCGGACCGTGACGACCTTGGAGCCGACCTTCGGCAGCCCGTCCCGCAGCACCTCGCCGTAGACCTCGTCCGGGTCCAGGCGGCGCAGCTCCTCCGACAGGCAGTCCTTGACGGGCCGGCGCGCCAGCGCCATCCGCCGGTCCGGCTGGCCCGGCTGCGTCAGCGTCGCCACGTTCTGGTCGGGGCGCACCAGCTCCACGGCACCCGAGGCGCGCTCCAGGCGCACGCTCTGCACGCCGGTGCCCTTCTTCGTGCGAGCCCGCAGCACCGGGGCCTTCAGCTTCACGGCCAGCCACGCCGCCAGCAGCTCGGTGCTCGGGCTGTCCGGGGCACCGGCCACCGTGATGGAGGTGACCCGCTCGAAGGGCGGCTGGTCCAGTGCCGCGGCCAGCAGCGCCCGCCAGTTCGTCAGGCGCGTCCACGCCAGGTCGGTGTCCCCGGCGCGGTAGGTGGCCCGGCGCTGCTCCAGGGCCTTGCGCGGGTCGCGGGCCTCGGCGGAGTCGGTGATCCGGCGCTGCGCGATGCGCCCGATGGGGTCGCTCGCGAGGTCCTCCGGCGCCGCTCCCGGCCACCACGCCACGATCGGCGCGTCCGGCAGCAGCAGCGACACGACCGTGGTCTGGCCGTGCTCGACGAGGGGGCCGTACGCGCGCAGCACCACGACCTCGCTGGCCCCGGCGTCCCCGCCGACGCGGATCTGGGCGTCCAGGCGCGCCGCGCCGCGCTTGTTGCCCCGGGCGAGCACGAGCACCCGGCACGGGTGCTCGCGGCTGGCCTCGTTGGCCGCGGCGATCGCGTCCTCGGCGTGCGCGTCGTCGGTGACGACGACGAGCGTGAGCACCCGGCCGAGCGCGACCGCGCCACCGGAGTCGCGCAGGTCGACCAGAGCCTTGTTGATGGCGCTGGTGGACGTGCTGGGCAGGTCGATGATCACTTCGTCCGCTCCCCGTCGAGGTGCTGTCCGGTGCTGGGGCCCGCCGCCCGGGCGGCGGGCGTCACGGCCGACGCCACGCGCGGCCGGTGCGCTCGAGCATGGCCGTGGCCGAGGCCGGTCCCCACGTCCCGGACGCGTACGGCTCGGGCTTGCCGTTGCGGGCCCAGAACTCGATGATCGGGTCGAGGATCTTCCAGGAGAGCTCGACCTCCTCGTGCCGCGGGAACAGCGGCGGGTCGCCGAGCAGCACGTCCAGGATGAGCCGTTCGTACGCCTCGGGGCTGGACTCGGTGAAGGCGTGGCCGTACCCGAAGTCCATGGTGACGTCGCGCACCTCCATGGCGGTGCCCGGCACCTTGGAGCCGAACCGCAGGGTGACGCCCTCGTCGGGCTGCACCCGGATCACCAGGGCGTTCTGCCCCAGCTCCTCGGTGGCCGTGTGCTCGAAGGGCAGGTGCGGCGCCCGCTTGAAGACGACCGCGATCTCCGTGACCCGGCGGCCCAGGCGCTTGCCGGCGCGCAGGTAGAACGGCACGCCCGCCCAGCGGCGGGTGTCGATCTCCAGCTCGATCGCGGCGAACGTCTCGGTCGTGGAGTCGGCGGGGATGCCCTCCTCGTCCAGGTACCCCTTGACGTGCTCGGAGCCCTGCCACCCGGCGGAGTACTGCCCGCGCGCGGTGGAGCGGGACAGGTCCTTCGGCAGCCGCACCGCGGAGAGGACCTTCGCCTTCTCCGCGCGCAGCTCGGCGGCCTCGAAGGAGACCGGCTCCTCCATGGCCGTCAGGGCCAGCAGCTGCAGCAGGTGGTTCTGGATGACGTCGCGGGCCGCGCCGATGCCGTCGTAGTAGCCGGCCCGGCCGCCGATGCCGATGTCCTCGGCCATCGTGATCTGCACGTGGTCGACGTGGTTGGCGTTCCACAGCGGCTCGAACATCTGGTTGGCGAACCGCAGGGCGAGGAGGTTCTGGACCGTCTCCTTGCCCAGGTAGTGGTCGATGCGGAACACCGAGTCGGCGGGGAAGACGTCCTCGACGACCGCGTTCAGCTCGCGCGCGGACTTCAGGTCGTGCCCGAACGGCTTCTCGATGACCACGCGGCGCCACTGGTCGCCGTGCTGGGCGCTCAGCCCGCTGCGCGCCAGCTGCTTGGCCACGACGGGGAAGAACCGCGGCGGGATCGACATGTAGAACGCGTGGTTGCCGCCGGTTCCGCGCACGCGGTCCAGGTCGGCCACCGTGGCGGCCAGCTGGTCGAAGGCCTCGTCGTCGTCGAACTCACCGGGCACGAACCGGAAGCCCTCGGCCAGCTGCGCCCACACCGACTCGCGGAAGGGCGTGCGGGCGTGCTGGCGCACGGAGTCGTACACGATCTTGCCGAAGTCCTGGTCCACCCAGTCGCGGCGGGCGAACCCGGTCAGGGCGAACCCCGGCGGGAGCAACCCGCGGTTGGCGAGGTCGTAGATCGCCGGCATCAGCTTCTTGCGGGCCAGGTCGCCGGTGACGCCGAACATGACCATCCCGCACGGCCCCGCGATCCGCGGCAGGCGGCGGTCGCGGGGGTCGCGCAGCGGGTTCGAGCCCGCCGGGGTGGAGCTCACTTGCCCTCGACCTGGGTCTTCACGCGCTCCAGCTCGTCGGTGACCGTCTGCAGCAGCTCGGTCCAGCTCTTCTCGAACTTCTCCACGCCCTCGCGCTCGAGCAGGTCCACGACCTCGGTGTAGGAGACGCCCAGGCGCTCCAGGTCGTCCAGGACGGCCTGGGACTCGCCGTAGGAGCCGCGGATCGTGTCGCCGGTGACCTCGGCGTGGTCGACCGTGGCGTCCAGCGTCTTGCCGGGCATCGTGTTGACGGTGTTCGGCGCCACCAGTTCGGTCACGTACAGGGTGTCCGGCAGGTTCGGGTCCTTCACGCCGGTGGAGGCCCACAGCGGCCGCTGCGCCTTGGCGCCGGCCTCCTTCAGGACCTGCCAGCGCGGGGTGCCGAAGACCTCCTCGTAGGCCTGGTAGGCCAGGCGGGCGTTGGCCAGGCCGGCCTTGGAGCGCAGGGCCTTGGCCTCGTCGGTGCCGACGGCGTCCAGGCGCTTGTCCACCTCGGAGTCCACGCGGGAGACGAAGAACGAGGCGACCGACTCGATCTTGGAGATGTCCAGGCCCTTCTGCTGGGCCTGCTCCAGACCGGTCAGGAACGCCTGCATGACGGCGCGGTAGCGGTCCAGGGAGAAGATCAGCGTCACGTTGACGCTGATGCCCTCGCTGATGGCCGTGGTGATCGCACCCAGGCCCTCGACCGTCGCGGGGATCTTGATGTAGAGGTTGGGGCGGTCCACCGCGGCCCAGAGCTTGCGGGCGGACTCCTCGGTGGCCGCGGTGTCGTGCGCCATGCGCGGGTCCACCTCCAGGGAGACCCGCCCGTCCAGGCCGTCGGTGCGGTCGAACACCGGCCGCATGATGTCGCAGGCGCGGCGCACGTCCTCGGTGGTGATCTGGAAGACCGCCTCCTCGGTGTCGGCGCCGGCGGCGATGAGCTGCTCGACCTGCTCGGTGTAGGCGTCGCCCTTGGCCAGCGCCGTGGCGAAGATCGTCGGGTTGGACGTCACGCCCAGCACGCCCAGGTCGACCAGGCGCTGCAGCTCGCCGGAGCCGGTCAGCTCGCGCGAGAGGTCGTCCAGCCACACCGACACGCCGTGCTGGCGCAGGGCCTCGAGGTTCTTGCTGCTCACGGTGGTTCTCCGTTCCGTTCGTCCACTGCGGGCGCCGGGACGGGCGCCCTCGCTGCTGGCGTCCCGTCCCGCGTGCGGGGCGGGACGCCGGTGCCCCGGGGGGGGGGGGGGGGGGGGGGGGGGGCGGG
>NZ_JBKBCT010000098.1:0-12384 GCF_050871525.1 Kineococcus auxinigenes
GGTGATCTTGCACGGTTGAAAGGTCAACCGTGCAAGATCACCGCGGGGGTCGGGGAAGGGTAAGTGGGCGGCGGTGCGGGGTCAGGGGGTGGGCAGGTGCGCGGCGTAGGCGGCGCGCAGCAGCCGCAGGCGGGCGCTGGAGGTGACGGACCAGTCCAGCCAGTCCACCGCGCCGCCGGTCAGCGCCCGCTCCAGCGCCTCCAGGTGCAGGTGCCACACCGCCAGCGACATCGGCACCCAGGCGTCCTCGCCCTCCAGCTCGTTCGTCAGCCGCAGCCGCGTGCGCGCCCGCAGCGCGCCGGCCTCCACCGGTTCCAGCTCCCAGCGCAGCAGACCGTGCTCGGAGCTGGTGTGCTCCAGCAGCCGCGGCGGGTCCAGCGCCACCACCTGACCGGGCCACCACTCCAGCTCGGCCGGGTCGCCGTTCAGCCACATCAGGGAGAACTCCCCGCCGGGGCGCAGGTCCGCCCGCAGCGCCGCCCACCAGCGGCGCGTCACCTCCGGGACCGTCAGCGCCGTCCACAGCGCCGCCACCGGGTGCGGGTACTCGCGCTGCAGGGTCAGCGTCGCGCGCTCACCGCCGTGCAGGACGGCGCCGCCGAGGAGTTCCGGGTCGTCGTTCACCGGCACCATCCTGCCCCCGGCAGGCCGGTGCGGGGACGCGCCCCGGCCCGGTGGCGCGACCCGGGGCGCCCGACCTGGGAGGATCACGCCGTGGGACTGGGCGGTGGACCGAGCTGGCGGGACGACTACGAGTGGTTCAGCCTCGACGACCTGCCCTCGCCGGAGGAGGTGGACGCGGGCCCCGACCCGTTCGGCGACGCCCTGCGCGCCCTCGTGCGCGACTACCCGGTGTGGTCCGGCACCGACGGCTGTGCGCGCGTGCTGCTGGTGGACCTGGACAACCTGCGCGCCGTGAAGGGGCGGCTGCGCGCGCGCCTGGGCGTGGTGGTCGAGCTGGCCCGCCAGGCCGACCACGTCACCCTGGCCGGCCAGGCGGGGGCGGTGGCGCGCTCGCGCCCGTGGCTGGGCGAGTACGCGCGGCGCGCGCGACCCGTGGCGGCGGGACCGGACGTGGCGGACCACGTGCTGCTGGAGGCCGCCGCGGAGGTCCCCGACCCCGCGGAGTTCCTCGTCGTCAGCAACGACGGCATCTTCGCCGACCTCGCCGAGCGCGGGGAGCTGACCGTCCTGTCGCCGGGGATGGACGCCCTCAGCGACCGGCTGCACGGGGCGGCGAGCCTGCTGGTGGACCTGGCGGCGCTGGAGCAGGAGGCCGCGGGCCGCACCTGAGCGGCGGCGGTTCCCAGGCCCTTGCAGTGCCCACCACAGGCCCGGCACAGGTGCGCACCCGACACAGGTGGGGAGCCGGGAGACACCCGGCCCCACCGATCGGGGGACACCATGAGGATCACCAAGAGGACCGTGGCCGCTGGCACGGCGGGCGTCGTCGCCGCGAGCGGCCTCGGGCTGGTGCTGATCGGCGCGCCGCTGGCGTCGGCCGCCACCACCGGCACGTCGGCCACGAGCGGCTCGGGCGTCGCCGACCGGCTGCAGTCCATCAAGGACGCCCTGGCCGGCCTGGTCGGCGACGGCACCATCACCCAGGAGCAGGCCGACACGGTGGCCGAGACGCTGAACTCCTCCGACGCGCTGCGCGGCGGCGGGGGCCACGGCGGGTTCGGCGGCGGCCGGGCGCTGGACCTGGACGCGGCCGCGGAGGCGCTGAGCCTGAGCACCGACGAGCTGCGCACCGCCCTGCAGGCCGACGGCGCCACGCTGGCGAGCGTGGCCGCCGACCAGGGCGTGGAGGAGCAGGTCCTCGTCGACGCCCTCGTGGCGGCGGGCGAGGATCGGGTGCAGCAGGGCGTCACCGACGGGCGGCTGACCCAGGAGCAGGCCGACGAGCGCATCGCGGAACTGCCCGAGCGGGTCGCCGCGACGATCGACCGGGAGTTCGGTGCCGGGCCGGGTGGTGGGCGCGGGGGTGGCCCGCGCGACGGTTCCGCCGACGGCTCGGACGTCAGCGGTTCGAGCAGCAGCGGTTCGGACAGCAGCGGTTCGGCCACCTCCGGGGGCACCGACGCCTGATCCGGCGCCCCCGCCCCGCCGGCGGTGCCGGTGGGGCGGGGGCCGTCAGGCCGCGTGCTCCCAGAACCGCTCGTAGGAGCGGTGCAGCCAGCCGTCCACCCAGGCGCGGTCGGCGCCCTCGGGCAGGTCCGCGGTGCGGCACTCGCGCTCCAGGTCCGCCTCGAACTCGTCCAGCCGTGCCAGGACCTGCGCGAGGGTGCGTTCCCCGCGCCGCACGGCGCGCAGTTCCGACAGCTCCGGTTCCGGCACGGGCAGCGTGACGCGCCCGGTGCGCAGCAGTTCCAGACCCTGCAGGCCCAGCCGCAGGGCGTGCGCGGCGGGTTTCGGCGCGTGGTCGGTGGGGGAGGCGGAGCGCGCCCGCCGTGCCGCACCGGGCCGCCGCTGGCCCGTCAGCACCTGCCGCTGCGCGCGCAGGTACCCCAGGAACCGCCGGCCCGCAGCACGGCTGGCGAACCGCCCGGCCTCGCGGCGCAGTTCCCCCCCGGCGTCCGTCACCGCCACCACCTCCGCGTCCGGCACCCACAGGGGCAGCAGCACGGTGGGGTTCCCGGCCAGCGCCAGGCGCGCCCACTTGCGCGCCCCGTACACGACGACGTCCAGGTCGCCCGGGCCGGAACGTTCCCGCAACCCCAGGGGCCGTTCCCACGCCGTGTGGAACTCGTACTGCTCGAACGGCACGAGCCGGCCGCCGGGGGTGCGGACCCTGGCCAGACCGGTGACGAAGCCCTCGGGTTCCAGGCACACGCCCATCTCGTCACGGTCGTCCTGCCCGGCCAGGGCGGTGCCGTGGACGCCGCTGCCCACCTGGGTGCGCAGGACCGTTCCGGCCTCGGCGATGCGGCGGGCCTCCTCGCCGGCGTGGGGGTGGTTCGTCACCCGTCCACGGTAGGAGGTGCGGACCGGCGGCGGCCACGGGTTTCCTTCCCGGACGGCCGTCACACCTCGACGCGGTAGGTCAAGTCCAGCTCGTCGCCGGGCACCCCGCGGATCGCCCAGTCGTGGCGCGGAGTCTCCAGGACGGCGACCTCCAGGTCGGTGGGCGTGATGCCCAGGCGGTCCTCGAAGTCCTGGAACAACCTGCGGTAGAACGCCTTCTTCGTCGCGGTGCTGCGGCCCGCGAACATGAGCACCTCGACGACGGTGTACCGCTCGCTGCGGCCGGCGGGGGTGGGGAAGTCCTCCGCGCCCATGGGGAAGAAGCGGTGGAACCGCTTGTCCGCGGGCAGGCCCAGGACGTCGACCGCGGCGGCGTGCAGGACGTCGGACAGCGCCGGGCGCGCAGGCCGCAGGACGTCGTCGCGACCGTAGACCTTGAACTGCACCACGCCGGTCACGCTAGCGCAGTGCTCCGCCCGGGAACCTCAGGAGCCTGCGCGTTCCACGTCGTCAAGGAAACCCCGTACGGCGGCCACGACGCCGTCGAGGGCTGCGAGGGACGCCTCGGTGTTCCCGGGGACCTCCAGGGAGTGGTCCGCGCCGGGGAGCTCCAGCACCCGCTGCCCGCTCGCTGCGGCGGCCGCCGGGTTCCAGTACGGGTCGGCGTCACCGCCGACCAGCAGGGTCGGAGCCGTGGCGGCGCTCGCCGCCGCCCGCACCTCCTCCTCGCCCAGCAGCGGGGTCAGCCAGACGCCCGGCAAGCCCCGCTCGGCGGCCAGCGGCAGCAATCGGGTGGTCAGGGACTTCGCCACCACCAGGTGCCGCCCGGTGTCCGCCGGTGGCAGCAGTTCCCGGCCGAGGGCGACGACCTCGCCGGCTCCCGGTGCCCGGCCGCGCCAGCGGACGGTGCGCACCGTCCACCCGCGTTCGCGCAGCAGCACCCGGGTGGAGCGCAGCAGCGGTGCGTCGCAGCCGTAGCCGCGCCCGGGCAGCACGGTGGCCGTCCACGGCGCCGCGCCGGTGCCCTCGGTCTCGACGTCGACGAGTTCTCCCCGCTGTTGCACGGTCCACTCCTCCGTCCTCCCGTGCCGGGGCACGGGTACCGCTCAGTCGAGGACGGCGGTGGCCTCGACCTCCACGAGCACGTCGGGCTCGAACAGGTGGCTGACCCCGATCAGGGAGGCCGGGGGCAGCGGCTGGGGCAGGCCCAGCTCCTCGGCGACCCGGGTGACACCGGCCGTGAAGGGCTCGATCTTCTCCGGGGTCCAGTCGGTGACGTAGAAGGTGAGCCGGACGACGTCGCCGAAGCCTGCGCCGGCGGCGCGCAGGCCGGCGTGGGTGTTGCGCAGGGCGTGGGCGACCTGACCGGTGAGGTCGCCCGGGGCCAGGGCTCGGCCCTGGGCGTCGCGGGCGATCTGGCCGGCGACGTGGACCTGGCGGGTGCCGGTGGCGATGGCGACGTGGTGGTAGGGGACGGGCTGCATGAGCCCTGCGGGGCTGGACAGCTGCACGGTCACGGGATGCTCCTGGGATCGGGTCGGGTGGAGCCGGGTCGGGCTCGGTGACCGGGCCGGGGGCCCGGTCCGCGAACCGGTATCCCATTGCTACCTGGTGCACGCAGGGAACTTCAACGAGACTAGGTGTCGTGCCGGAAACCACCCACCCTCGTTCCCGCCTCAGTTCTGAGGGCCTCGAGATCACCGCACCGCACCGGGAGCTGCTCGACCAGGTCCTCGACAAGTGGTCGCTGCAGGTGCTGGAGGAGCTGTGCGAGCGCCCCTCGCGGTTCAGCGACCTGCGTCGCGCCATCCCGGCGGTGACGGGCAAGTCGTTGACGGCGACGTTGCGCCGCCTGGAGCGCAACGGGGTCGTGGAGCGCGAGGTCGTGAGCTCCCGGCCGGTGGCGGTGGAGTACCGCATCACCGTCCTGGGCAAGACCCTGCGCGAGCCGATCGAGGCGCTGCTGCGCTGGAGCACGGAGCACATGCCCGCGGTGGAAGCCGCCCGCGACCGTTTCGAGGAGTGACCCCCGCTCGAACCAGCCCTCTCGTGCTGAGCCCGGAACCCCTCCCCGCACCGCTGCTCAGGTGACGAGGGTTCCCTGGTGGTGGAGGACCTGCCAGCCCTGCCCGGTGCCGTCCACGTCACCGGGGGGAGGGATCGCCGAGCGCGGCCAACCGGTCCGCGGTGCCGCCGGCCAGCAGTTCGGTGTCGGCGAGCGCGGCCACGAAGCGGAAACCCAGGTCGCGGAACCGCGCGGCGCGCCCCGCGCCGACCCCGAAGGCCCCCGGCACGACGCCGTGCTCCGCGCAGGCCCGCACGACCGTCGGCAGCGGGTCGTCGGGGCCGTCGGCGGCGAGCAGCGCCTCGACGTCGGTGCCCAGTTCCAGCGACAGGTCGAAGGGCCCGACGAACACGACGTCCACGCCCTCGACGGCGGCGATGGCCGAGACGTTCGCCAGGCCCTCGCGGGTCTCCACCATCACCGCGCACAGGACGTGGGCGTCCGCGTCGGCGGGTGCCGTCGGCGGGCGGCCGGTGAGCAGGGCGTGCGGCCCCCAGCTGCGCTCGCCGGTGGGGGAGTAGCGGCACGCGCGGGCGGCGGTGCGGGCCTGTTCCGGGGTGCTGACCATCGGAACGACCACCCCGGCGGCGCCGGCGTCCAGGGCGCGGCCGATCTCCTGCACGTCCAGGCGGCCCGGGCGCACGAGCAGCGGTGCGGCTCCCGTGCCGGCCTCCCGCAGGCACTCGCGCAGCGAGCGGTCGTCGTGCTCGCCGTGCTGGGCGTCCAGGAGCACCCAGTCCACGCCGGAGCGGGCCAGGGTGCCGACGGCGCCCGGGCTGGCGAGGTTGGACCAGGCGCCCCACAGGGGCCGCTCCGGGTGGGTCGTCCACCAGTGCTGCTGCTCCACGACGCTCCTCCCCGGTGGCCGCCGCGGTCCGGCGGTCCCGGTGGCATCCTGCCCGGTGCTCAGCGGGCGTGCGCGGTCTCGGGTTCCTCGTCGGGTTCGAAGATGCTCTCGAGGGGTGCGCCCAGCAGGCGAGCGAGGCGGAAGGCCAGGGGCAGGCTGGGGTCGTAGCGGCCGGTCTCCAGGGCGTTGACGGTCTGCCGGGAGACGTCGAGCCGGTCGGCCAGCGCGGCCTGGGTCCAGCCGTGCTCGGTGCGCAGTTCCCGGATGCGGTTCTTCACCGGTGGTGCCCGCGCTCAGCGGTGCGCGACGCCGGCGGCCACGGCCCAGGAGAGCATCCCCGCCCCGAAGGCCAGCCACGGGCCGACCGGCACCACCAGGCCCGCGAACTCCAGCAGGCCGAGGACCACGCAGGCGGTCATCGCGACGGCGAACCCGACGGCCAGGGCGCGCAGCTGCAGCAGCTGGGCGTACTCGTCGGAGCGCCGCAGCGCCCGCGCCACGGCGCGCACCACGGCCAGCACGGGCAGCACCGGCAGCAGCGCCCAGAGGAACCGCCAGGGGCTGTCGCCGTCGAGGTCGCCGAAGGTGCCCACGGCGAGCAGCACGACGACGTAGCCGACCATCGCGGGGAGGAAATCGCGCAGGTAGGCGCGGGCCCTGGCGCGGTCGCCGGTGCTGCGCTGCGGAGTGTCAAGGTCGCTTGTCATGGTGAGGAGCTTGCCCTCCACGCCCCCCCGTGTCAAGCGAGCTTGTCATCCCCGCCGGAGCCGTGGATCCGGCGGGCGGTCCTCACCCGCCGTCCCGGGCCGACCCCGACGAGCGCCAGTGCCGCGCCCCCGCCGCGAAGAGCACGGTCAGGCACGCCGACACCCCGACGGCCCAGGGGTGGCCCTGCTCGCCCGCGCGGAACAGGGACGGGACGAGCAGGACCAGTGCGGCGGCCGACACGGCAGCCCCGATCACGCTGACCACGGACAGCACCGTCCTGTTCACGACGATGACCCTACGTGAGGCGGTCGGTGGCTGCGGTGTCGTCCGTGCCGAGGCTGCCTGCAGGCGCTGCGCGGGGCGGGACCGCGCAGCCGCCGCTGGGACCGTCCGCCGGGGACGCGGCGGCGCGCGCGATCCGCTCGGCGGCCTGCGCGGGCGTGAGGTGCGTGGTGTCGACCACCTCCGCCTCCGCGTGCGGCCAGGTGCGGGCCGCCTCGGCGTACGGCTCCACGTGCTCGAAGCGGAACGGCGCCGAACACCCGGGAGCCAGGGGTCGACGGCTGCACGAGCGCGCTCGTCGTCGTCCCGCCCACGCCGTGGGTTCCGTCGATCCACACGATCACGAGATCGACGCCAGGCTGCGCGCGCCGAACCGTCCGCTCCGATCGCCGGTGCTCGACCGGTCGGTACGGTGGTCGGGGCCGGGCGGCTCCACTCGTCCGGGAGTGCGCGAACGGGAGGGGCGGTCGGCGATGCACCCCTCGCAGGCCCGGCGCGCGGTGGGCGCGGCCGTGGCGATCGCCTCGTCCCTCGGCCTGGCGGCCGACGACGCGGTCGTCCTGCAGGACTCCAACAAGCTCACCCTGCGCCTGCTGCCCTGCGACGTCGTGGCCCGGGTGGCACCCGAGGCGCACGGGATCGCGCGGTTCGAGGTCGAGGTCGCTCGGCGGCTCGCCGCGTCCGGCGGCCCGGTCGCCCGTCTCGACCCCCGTGTCGAGCCGCGCGTCCACGAGCGCGACGGCTTCACCGTCTCGTTCTGGACCCACCACGAACCCGTGCCGGGCCGCGAGGCCGCCCCGGCCGAGTACGCCGGCGCGCTCGCCCGGCTGCACGCCGGCGCGCGCACGCTCGACGTCCCGGCGCCGCGCTTCACCGAGCGGGTCGAACAGGCCCGGCGGCTCCTGGAAGACCGCGACCGCACCCCGGGACTGCCCGACGCGGACCGCGACCTCCTCAGCCGCACGGTGCGGACCGCAGGACGCGCGATCGGCGAGCGCGGTGGCGCCGAGCAGCTGCTGCACGGCGAACCGCACCCGGGGAACCTCCTCGTCACCGGGGAGGGGCTGCTGTTCGTGGACTTCGAGACGTGCTGCCGCGGGCCCGTCGAGTTCGACCTCGCCCACGCTCCCGAGGAGGTCGCCGAGAACTACCCGGGCGTCGACCGGGACGTGCTCCGCGAGTGCCGGGCGCTCGTTCTGGCGATCATCACCACGTGGCGCTGGGACCGGGACGACCGTCTCCCGGACGGGCGCCGGCTGGCGGGGGAGTGGCTGACCAGCCTCCGGGCGGAACTGGACCGCCACGGCTTCGACGGCTGAGCGCCGCCCCCGGTGGACCCGGCGCGCAGCGGGTTCCCGTTCAGCCGGCGGTGTTCGCGCGGGCGAAGGCGCGCTGCGCCAGCCGGGTCAGGAATCCCGCCCGCGCCTGCTGCGGCCACGGCGGCGCCACCGACCCGTTGCCGGTCAGGGCGGTGAGGACCGTGCCGCGGATCCGCTCGGCGTCCAGGTCCATCGCGGCGAGCAGTCGCTGCGCCCGGGTGCCCGGTTCCAGCACCGCCAGCCACAGCACCGCCGACGTCACCTTCCCCTCGCGCGGCAGGGCGCCGGACTTCTGCAGCCGGTTCAGCTTCACCGATGCCGAGCCCAGCGCCCCCTGCCACTCGGGGGTGTGCCGGTTGCGCGGTGCCGGGTGCGGCCGGGAGGGCTCGCCGCCCGCCGTGGCCAGGACCTGGTCGGCGTCGATGCCCAAGCGCTGCAGGTGCGGCGCGTCGTCGGCGCCGCGTTCGATCGCGGAGCGCACCGCCTGCGCGGTCAGTTCCGGTGCGGAGCGCCGGACCTGCTCGGTGAGCGGCCCCGCTGCGGCCAGCAGACCCAGCAGCACGTGCTCCGAGCCGTAGCGATCAGCGCCCAGGTGCGTGGCCTCTTGCCGGCTGGCCGCCATGACCGCGCTGAAGGAGTCGTCGTAGATCAGCACCCGCGTCACCTCTCGATGTCCCATCGCCCCGGTCCGCTCGTGCGGCCGTGCTTCTTGTGGACCGTCTGGCGGGTCACCTGCAGTTCCGCGGCGATCCCCGCCCACGTCAGCCCCTGCTCGCGCGCCCGGGCCACGTGCAGCGCCTCCAGGCGCTCGGCCAGCCGGCGCAGAGCCAGCGCGGTGCGCAGGCCCTCGCGCGGGTCGACCGCACCGGCCGTGGTCTCCACCCGTTCCAGGTCCACGCTGTCAGCCTGAGCTGACAAGCCCCCTCTTGTCAACCGTTTCTGACAGGTGCGAGCCTGCGGTGGTCCCGCCACGCACGCCCCGCCCGTCCCCGAGCGCACCGGAGCCGACGTGCCCGTCACCCCGTTCCCCCGTCCCCGCAGCTTCAGCGCCACCCCGGGCGCCGGTCCCGCGCCCGACGCGCCCGTCACCGCCACGCTCGACCCCTCCCTGCCCGGGCAGGGGTTCCGCCTCGACGCGTCCGCCGACGGGATCGCGATCTCCCACGCCGACGCCGCGGGCCTGCGGTACGCCCTGGCGACCCTGGACCAGTTGCGCGCCGGCCCCGACTTCGGCGACCTCGTCCACCACGTCGCCGATCACCCCGACTTCCACGTGCGCGGGTTCCTGCTCGACATCAGCCGCGACCGCGTGCCCACCCGCCGCACCCTCGCCCGGTGGGTGCAGGTCCTCGCGCTGGCGCGCGTCAACGCCTTCGAGCTGTACACCGAGCACACCTTCGCGTTCAGCGGCCACGAGGAGGTGTGGCGCGACGCCTCCCCGCTGACCGCCGACGACGTGCGCTGGCTGGACGGGGTGTGCGCCGCCCACGGCATCGAGCTCGTCTGCAACCAGAACACCTTCGGGCACGTGGAACGCTGGCTGCAGCACGGGGGGTACGCGCACCGCGCCGAGAACGAGGACGGGTTCACCGCCTGGGGGCGGCACCACCCGCCCAGCACCCTGGAACCCACCGCGGACAACGCCGGCTTCGTCACCGGCCTCCTGGAGGAGGTCGTGCCCCTCTTCCGCACCCGCCGCGTCAACATCGGCGCCGACGAGCCGTTCGAGCTCGGCACCGGCAAGAGCGCCGCGCGCGTGCGCGAGGAAGGGCTGGGCAGCGTCTACTTCGACCACGTCGAGCGGGTGGCAGGCCCGTGGCTGGAACGCGGTTACGCCGTGGAGTTCTGGGCCGACGTCTTCGGCGACCACCCCGAGCTCATGGGCCGCGTGCCCGCCGGCGCCGTGCCCGTGGTGTGGCAGTACGACTCCCCGTCGCTGACCGCCGCCGCCGTCGACGCGGCCTCGCCCGAGCAGCTGGGGCAGTGGCGCGCCGACGGAGCCGACGTCACGCAGCTGCGGGACGGTTTCCGCGACCGCGCCAGGCTGCTGCTCCAGGCCGGCGTGCCGTTCTGGGTGGCGCCGGGCGCGAGCAACTGGAACTCCCTGCTGGGTCGCTTCGACAACGCGGTGGAGAACATGGTCGACGCCGCCGAGGTCGGCCTGGAGAACTCCGCGCAGGGCTACCTCAACACCTCCTGGGGCGACGGCGGGCACTGGGACCCGCCGTCGGTGGCGTTCGGCCCGGCCCTGTTCGGCGGCGCCGTCAGCTGGTGCCTGCAGGCCAACCGGGACCTCGACGTCGCGGCCGTCCTCGACGAGCACGTCCTGGCCGACCCCACCGGGACCGTCGGCCGCGTCCTCGTGCGCACCGGCCGGGTGTGCGCCGACCTCGGCGTGCCGATGCTCAACGCCTCCCCCCTGCACCGCGCGCTGCAGGAGGCCGACGAGCTGGCCGCCCCGGACGTGCCCGCCCCCGAGCGGTTGCGCGAGGCGCTGGACGTGCTCGCCCGCTGCCGCGAGGACCTGCGCGCCGCCGACCCCGCCTGCGCCGACGGCGACGTCGTCGTGCGCGAGCTCACCCAGGCGATCCGCCTGGCCGAGCTCGCCGCCCGCTACCTGCTGCCCCGCGCCGAGGGGGCCGAGGGCCCGGATCCGGCCACCGCCCGCGCCCTGCTCGCCGAGCTCGACGCGCTCGTGCAGGAGCAGCGCGCCTGCTGGCTGCTGCGCGCCCGCCCCGGCGGCCTGGACGACAGCACCGCCCGTTTCACCGCCCTGCGCCGCGCCCTCGTGCGTGCGGGGTCGGGCACCGGCTGAGCCGTGACGGGCGTTCACCCGTGCGGCGCCGGCGGCGCGGGCGGGGGAGCGGCGATCGGGTGAGGCGCCGCGACACGGTGTTCCGGGCGTGTGGTGCCGGTCACGGGGCTGTTCGGGTGGGTTCGCGCCCCGGCGCTTCGGGAACCGCCCCGCACCGGCCGAGACGTTCCTCAGCGCCGTGCGGGACAGGCCCCGCGGCGGAGAGGAGAACCCCCGTGTCGCCCTACGGCCCCCGCGTCAGCATCGCCTCCGTCCTCGCCGCCGAGGCCTACGCCGGCAGCCGCGGCCCCGCGCCCCGCGCCGTCGAACCGGTCGCCGCCGTCACTGCGACCGCCCCCGCCGCGACCGCCACCGCCGTCGTGGACGGGCCCACCGCCGCCGGGTCGCGCCGCCGGTTCCTGGAACTGCTGCGCCCGGTCCGCCGCGCCGCCTGAGCTCCTCAGGCGGTGCGGCGCACCCCGCGCAGCACGGCGTCCGCGACCGCGCCCGGCGCCCGCTCCGGGAGCCAGTGCCCGCCCGGCAGTTCCGCCTCGGAGAACTCCCCCCGGACGTGCGCCGCCGTGGCGCGCACGGCGACCGGGGAGAACGACGGGTCGTCGCGACCGTGCAGGTACGTCACCGGGACCGCCACGGGACCGGTGCGCCCCCGCCGCAGCGGCAGCGCCCGGTACCAGCCCAGCGCCGCGCTCAGCGCCCCCGGTTCGGCCATGCGCCGCGCGTACCCGTCCGCCAGGTCCTGCGGCAGGCCGCTGCGCACCAGCAGCGCCCGCAGCGCCGCACCCGAACGGGCCAGCAGCAACCGCTCCGGCAGCGACGGCACCTGGAAACCCGCCACGTACGTCGAGCGCAGCGCCTGCGTGCTGCGCAGCACCGACCCGCGCAGCGCCGCCGGGTGCGGCGTGGACAGCACCGTGGCCGAGAGCACCCGCCCGGGGTGCTGCGCGGCCAGCGCCCACGCCACCACCCCGCCCCAGTCGTGACCCACCAGGTGGAACTCGCCCGCCCCCGCCGCGTCGGCCAGGGCGAGGACGTCCGCCACCAGCTCGGGCAGCACGTACGCCGCCCGGCCCGGCGGGCGCGCGCCGGGGGAGTACCCGCGCTGGTCGGGCGCCAGGACCCGCAGGCCGGCGGCCGTCAGCCGCGGCGCCACCGCGTCCCAGGCGCGCGAGTCCTGCGGGAAGCCGTGCAGGCACATCACCACGCCCCGCGCGGCCCCCTCGGGCGCGTGGTCGCGCACGTCGAACACCAGGCCGTCCCGCGCGTACGTCTGCACACCCCCACCCTCCCACCGCTCCCCCCCTCCCGGGGGGGGGGGGGGGGGGGGGGGGGGGGGGGGGGGGGGGGGGGGGGGGGGCGGGGGGGGGGGGGGGGGGGGGGGGGG
>NZ_JBKBCT010000099.1:0-12101 GCF_050871525.1 Kineococcus auxinigenes
CCCCCCCCCCCCCCCCCCCCCCCCCCCCCCCCCCCCCCCCCCCCCCCCCCCCCCCCCCCCCCCCCCCCCCCCCCCCCCCCCCCCCCCCCCCCCCCCCGGCCCGGGTGTGCTCCCAGCGCGGGTGCAGGTCCCCGAGCAGCTCCTCGGCCAGCCGTGCCGCAGCGGTGACGAGCTCGTCGCCGTCGAGCTCTTCCAGCAACCGCTCCCAGCGCGCGCGGGCGGAGGTGGTGAGCGTGTCGTTTCCACTCATGGCCGGAACCGTACGGGGTGCGGTGGTGCGCGGGCAGGGCCGGTGGTCCCGGCCCACCCGCTCGCCCGCGCACGTCACCCGCTCGCCCTCGCTCGTCACCCGATCGCGTCGCCCACCTGGCGCACCCGCTCACCCAACCACTCCAGCTGCCGCCGCCAGTGGTGCACCTGCCCGCCCTCGTGGTCGTTGAACGGGTAGACCGCCAGCTCGGCCGGTCCGCCGTACGCGCGGTGCGCGGCGTACACGGTGGACGGCGGGCACACCCGGTCCATGAGCGCCACGGAGAACAGCGCGGGGGCGCTCGCCCACGGGGCCAGGTGGGCGACGTCGAAGTGGTCCAGGGTGTTCAGCGCGCGCTCGGCCTGGTCGCGGTGCACCGACAGGTAGCGGGTGATCTCCAGGTACGGGTCCAGGCCGCAGACCTCCACGGCGCGGCGCACGTGGCTCATGAACGGCACGTCGGGCAGCACCGCGAGCACGTCCGGCACGAGCGAGCCGGCCGCCAGGGCGATGGCACCGCCCTGGCTCGCGCCGGCCACCGCCACGGCGTGCGGCAGCACGCCCGGCAGGGCGCGGGCGGCCTCGACGGCGCGCGCGGCGTCGGTGTAGACGCGCCGGTAGTAGTGCTCCTCGGGGTCGAGGATGCCGCGGGTGGTGAACCCGGGGGTGGCGGGCCCGGAGCCGTGCGGGTCGGGGGTGTGCCCGCCACCGCCCCACACCGAGCCCTGCCCGCGGGTGTCCACCACCAGGTGGGCGTACCCGGCGCTGGCCCAGGTGAGCCGCTCCTCCGGCACGCCGCGCCCGCCGCCGTAGCCGACGAACTCCACGACGACCGGCAGGGGGCCGTCCGCGCCGGCCGGGCGCACCAGCCAGGCGCGGATGCGGTCGCCGCCGTAGCCGGCGAACGAGACGTCCCAGTGCGACAAGGTCGTCAGATGAGTGGGGGTCTCGGTGAGGTCCAGGTCCAGGGGCAGCGCGCGGGCCGCCGCCAGGGTGCGGTCCCAGAACCCGCGCAGCCCGGGAGGCGGCGTGAAGCGCGGTTCGTACGCTTCGAGATCGGCCTGGGTCATCTCGGACAGGGGCACGGCGGGTCTCCTCCGGCGAGTGACCACCCGGGTGGCAGCACCCCGGTGGTGACGGATTCATCAGATGACATCTTGACGCATGTCCGCGTCCGGGGGCATCCTCCTCTCACCGGTCACCGGCGGCGGACCTCCGTCGCGAGACGTCGAGGCCGCACCCCGACGCGGTGGTGCGCGCAGAGGAGACACGATGATGTGGACCACCCGGACGAACCCCGCCGCGCCTCGCGCGGGCCGGGCCGCGGCCCTGCTGTGCACCGCCGGCCTGCTGGCCGCCTGCGGCGGTGGCGGCGACGCGACGGCCGGCGGCGGTGACGACCCCATCCAGTTCTGGGGGTGGGTCCCCGGCCTGGAGGAGCAGGTCGCGCAGTGGAACACCGAGAACCCCGACACCCCGGTGGAGTTCCACCGCATGACCGGCGACGACGGCAAGAAGGTGGAGGCCGCCGTGGACGCCGGCGCCGGCCCCGACATCGTGCAGCTGTCCACGCACGACCTGCCCGACTACGTCATCAACGACCGGGTGCAGCCCATCACCGAGTTCGTCGCCGACACCGAGGACCTCTACACCCCGTCCTCGTGGCAGTCGGTGACCCTGGCCGGGGAGGTGTACGGCGTCCCGCAGGGCAGCGGCCCCACGGCGATGATGTACCGCACCGACGTCTTCGAGAAGCACGGCATCGCCGTGCCCACCACGTGGGACGAGTACGAGCAGGCCGCCGCCGCGCTGCACGCCGCGGACCCGAACGTCTACATCGCCGGGTTCTCGCCCAGCGAGATCGGCCAGTGGACGCAGGACGTCTCCCAGGCCGGCGGCACCTACTTCGGCATCGAGGGCGACGCCTGGAGCGTCCAGGTCGACAGCCCCGAGAGCCGCCGGGTCGCCGAGCGCTGGCAGCGGCTGCTGGACGCCGGGCTGGTGAAGACCACCCAGATGTGGACCCCGGAGTACTGGGCGTCGGTCAACGCCGGGGAGATCGCCACCATCACGTACGCCGCCTGGTTCCCCGTGCAGCTGCAGGAGAACGTCGCCGAGCAGGCGGGCCTGTGGCGGGTGGCGCCGCAACCCACCTACGACGGCACCCCCGTCGCCGGGGACTCCGGCGGCGCCGCCGACGTCGTGCTCGCCGGTGCCGACGACCTGGAGGGGGCGGCGGAGTTCCTCACCTGGATCAACAGCGACCCCGAGCAGGTCGAGCACCTCATCTCCGTCGGCGGCATCTTCCCCACCGCTCTGGTGGGCTTCGAATCCGAGGCGCTGGCCGAGGAGATGCCGTACTTCGGCGGGCAGCGCATCTACGACGTGTTCCGCCAGGCCGCCGAGGTGGTCCCGCCGACCTGGACCGACGGCCCCGCCAACGGGCAGGTCGACGCCGACATCACCGACGGGTTCGGTGCGGTCGCCAACGGGTCCACCACCTTCGCCCAGGTGCTCGCCGACGCCGACGCCGCCGCCACCGAGCGGCTGACGGGCATGGGCCTCGACGTGGTCGACCCGTCGTGAGCGTGGTGCCCCCGCCGGCCCGGCGCGCGGCGGTCCGGCGGCCGCCGGCGCGCCGCACCGGCGGCCGGCACGTCGCCCCGTACGCGTTCGCCGCGCCGTTCGTCGTGCTGTTCCTGGTGTTCCTCGTCGCTCCCATCGTGCTGGCGCTGTGGCAGAGCTTGTTCCGGCAGCGATCCGCCGGCGGCCTGGGCTTCGGCGGCACCCGCCAGCGCGAGTTCGCCGGGCTGGGCAACTACGTCACGGCGCTGACCGACACGGGGTTCACCTCCGGGTTCGCCCGCGTCCTGCTGTACGGCGCGGTGCAGGTCCCGGTGATGCTCGTCCTGGCCCTCGTGCTGGCGCTGCTCTTCGACTCCGCGGCGGTGCGCTTCCGCAGGTTCTTCCAGGCCGCGGTGTTCGTGCCGTACGCGGTGCCCGGCGTCATCGCCGCCCTGCTGTGGGGGTTCCTGTACCAGCCGGGCGTCAGCCCGATCGTCGGCGGCCTGGACTCGCTGGGGGTGGACGTCGACCTGCTGGCTCCCGGCACCGTGCTGTGGTCGCTGGCGAACATCGCCCTGTGGTCGAACACGGGCATCAACGTCGTCATCCTCTACGCGGCGTTGCAGTCGGTGCCCGCGGAGGTCGGTGAGGCCGCGCGGGTGGACGGTGCGAGCGAGCGGCGCATCGCCCTGAGCATCAAGCTGCCGATCATCCTGCCCGCCCTGCTGCTGACCACGCTGTCGTCGGTCATCGGAACCCTGCAGCTGTTCAGCGAACCGAACGTGCTGCGCACCATCACCTCGAACATCACCAGCGACTACACGCCCAACATGGCGATCTACACGGCGTCCACGGAGGCGCAGGACCCGCACCTGGCCGCGGCCATGGCCGTGCTGCTGGGCGTGTCCACGCTCGTGCTGTCGCTGGTGGTGCTGCGCATCTCGAACCGCAGGAACGGAGCAGTGGCGTGAGCACCAGCACCCGCACCGGCCCCGGGGTGGCGCCCGGGAAGCCGCCCGCTGCCGCCACCGGCCGCACCCGCCGCCGCACCACCACCAGTGCGGGGGAGCGGCACTCCACCGCCGTGCGCGTCCTGGCCACCGGTGCCGTCGCCGTGGCGACGGTGTACTTCCTCATGCCGGTGTGGTGGATGGTCGTGGCCGCCACGAAGTCCAGCACCTCGCTCTTCACCACCCCGGGGTTCTCCTTCGCGGACCCGCAGCTGGTGCAGAACCTGCGGGAGCTGTCCACCTACGACGACGGCATCTTCTGGCGCTGGGTCCTGAACACCGTCGTGTACTCCGTCGTCGGGTCCGTGCTGACCGTCCTGGTGTGCGCCGCGTGCGGGTACGCGCTGGCCATGTTCGAGTTCCGCGGCCGCAAGGTGCTGCTCGGTGCGGTGCTGGCGAGCATGCTGGTGCCGGGCACCGTCCTGGCGCAGCCGACGTACCTGCTCGTCGTGGAGCTGGGCCTGAACAACACCTACGCGGGCGTGCTGCTGCCCTCGATGGTGTACCCGTTCGGGGTGCTGCTGTGCACCGTGTTCGCCCGCTCCTCGGTGCCCGTGGAGCTGCTGGAGGCCGCCCGGCTGGACGGCGCGGGGGAACTGCGCATCTTCGTGTCCATCGGCCTGCGGCTGATGACGACGGGGCTGGTCACCGTCCTGCTGTTCGCGTTCCTGGGCAGCTGGAACAACTACCTGCTGCCGCTGATGGTCCTCACCGACGCCGAGCTGATGCCGCTGACGGTCGGCCTGACCGGCTGGAGCCAGGCGTCCATCACCATCCCCGGCCTGCAGGTCCTCGTGGTGGCCGGTTCCCTGGTCTCCGTGGTCCCCGTCATCGGCGTGTTCATCGCCCTGCAGCGGTACTGGCGTTCCGGCCTGACGGCCGGCGGCGTGCGGTTCTGACGTGGCCGTCGAACCCGTCCTGCGCTTCCCCGCGCCCGCCGGCACCTGGGTCGAGGCGCTGCCCGTGGGGAACGGGCGCCTCGGCGCGATGTGCTGGGGCGCCGCCGACGGCGAGCGGCTGTCCCTGAACGACGACCGCGCCTGGTCCGGCCCCGCCGGGGGCCCGTTCCACGAGGTCCCCGCCGGCCACGCCGCGGCCGTGGAGCGCGCCCGCGCCGCGGTGCTGGCCGGGGACCACCGCCTCGCCGAGGAGCTGCTGGGCCCCGTCGTGGTCCCGCACACCCAGGCGTACCTGCCGCTGGGCGACCTGCGCGTGACGTGCGACCCGTCGCCGGTGTCGCGCTTCGAGCGCGGCCTGGACATGCCCACCGGCACGGCGTGGGTGCGCCGCGAGCACCCCCACGGCGCCCGAGTGCAGCAGGAGACGATCGTCAGCGCCCCCGCCGGGGTCCTGCTGCACCGCCTGCGCGCCACCGGCACGGCCGTGGACGTCACCGTCTCCCTCACCTCCCCGCTGCGGGTGCGCGGCGCCGCCTCCGGTCCGGGCGGGGAGGGTTCGATCGAGGGGGGCGCGGAGCTGGAGGCCGTGCTCGAACTGCCGGTCGACGTGCGGCCCTGGAGCCCGGACGGCGGCGAACCCGTCACGTGGGCACCGGACGGTGCGGCGGCCCGCTGCGCCGCCGTCGTGCTGCGCGTGCGCACCGACGGCACCGTCCTGCCCGCGGGGCCGGGCGCGTCGGTGCGGGTGCTGGGCGCCCGCACCCTCGAGGTCCTGCTGGCCACCGAGGTCAGCGCCACCCCCGGCGGGCCGTGCCCCGGCGAGGACGAGGCCCTGCGCACCGCCCGCGACCGCGTCGCCGCCGCGGCCGCCACCGGTCCGGAGGAGCTGCTGAGCGCGCACCGCGCGGACCTGGCGCCCTGGTGGGACGACGCCCACCTGGACCTGGGCGGCGCCGTGCCCGCGGGCACGAGCACCGGTGAGCTGCTGCGCCGCGCCGTGGACGACGACGCCTGCCGGCGCGCCCTGGTGGAGCTGGCCGTCGCCCACGCCCGGTACCTGCTGCTGGCCGGTTCCCGCCCCGGCACGCACCCGCTGACCCTGCAGGGCGTCTGGAACGCGGAGCTGCAGCCGCCGTGGAGCTGCAACTACACGACCAACATCAACCTGCAGATGGCGTACTGGCCGGTGGAGGTGTGGGGGCTCGCGCCCCTGCACGAGCCGCTGCTGGCCTTCGTGCACCGCCTGGCCGCCGCCGGGGAGGACACCGCGCGGCGCGCGTACGGCGCCGGAGGGTGGGTCGCGCACCACAACAGCGACGTGTGGGCCACCACCGGCACCGCCGGGGGCGGCTGGGCGCGGCCGGAGTGGTCGGCGTGGCCGTACGGCGGGGCGTGGCTGGCCACCCACCTGCACGAGCACGCACGGTTCGCCGCCGACCCGCCCGCCGCGGCCCGCGAGGCGCTGCCCGTCGTGGCCGGTGCCGCCCGCTTCGTCCTGGACCGCCTGGTGCGGCTGCCCGACGGCGAGCTGGGCACCGCCCCCTCCACCTCGCCCGAGAACCGCTTCCTGGACCGCGACGGCGAACCCCGCCCCGCCGCGGTGAGCAGCACCTGCGACCTGGCGCTGACCGCCGCGGTGCTGCACGCGCTGCTGGACCTCACCACCACCGCAGGCACCACCGCCGGCGGCCCCCCCGGTGACGAGCAGCTGCTGCGCCGGGCCCGCACCGCGCTGGCGGGGCTGCCCGCACCGCGCACCGGCGCGCGCGGGGAACTGCTGGAGTGGCGCGAGGAGCTGCCCGAGGCCGAACCGGAGCACCGGCACACCTCCCACCTCGTCGGCCTGTTCCCGCTGCACCTGCTCGACGTCCGCACCGGCCCGGCCACGGCCGCCGCCGCGGTGCGCACCCTGGAGCTGCGCGGTGAGGAGTCCACCGGCTGGGCGCTGGCCTGGCGCGCGTGCCTGTGGGCGCGGCTCGGGCGCGGTGACCGGGTCGGCGAGGTGCTGCGGCGCTGCCTGCGCCCGGTGCCGGACGACGCCACCGCCGGCGACCAGGCCGGTGGGCTGTACCCGAACCTGTTCTCCGCGCACCCGCCGTTCCAGCTGGACGGGAACAGCGGCCTGGCCGCCGCCGTCGCCGAGGCCCTGGTGCAGTCCGGCGACGACGTGGTGCGGTTGCTGCCCGCCCTGCCGCCGGACTGGCCGGACGGCTGCGTGCGCGGCCTGCGCACCCGCGCCGGGGTGCGCGTCGAACTCACCTGGCGCGCCGGCCGGCCCGTGCACGTGGTGCTCACGGCGCTGCGGGCCGCGCACGTCACCGTCCACGCCGGGCCGCCCGGCGACGACACGACCCTGGGGGTGTTCCGGCTGAGCGCCGGTGAACGCGCCGAGGTGCCCGTGGGCCCCCGGACCCCTGAGAACCCGAAGGACCCGACCGACGAGGAGCAGCCGACGTGAAGCTGGTGCGCGTGGGGGAGGCGGGGCGCGAGCGCCCGCTGGCCCTGCTGGACGACGGTTCCGGTGCCGACCTCACCGGGGTGCTGGACCCGCACCGCCCCTGGACCGGGGAGGACCTGCAGCGGGCCGCCGCCGCGGTCGCCGGTGGTGCCCTGCCGCGGGTGCAGCCGGCCGGGCAGCGGGTGGGGTCCCCCCTGCCGCGCCCGGTGACCATCGTGTGCGTGGGCCTGAACTACCGCGACCACGCCGCCGAGACCGGTTCGCCGCTGCCCGCCGAGCCGATCCTGTTCCTGAAGTCCCCGGCCACCGTGGTCGGCCCGAACGACGAGGTGCTGGTCCCGCGCGGCAGCGTGAAGACCGACTACGAGGTCGAGCTCGGCGTCGTCATCGGCCGCCGCGCCCGCTACCTGGGCAGCGCCGAGGAGGGCCTGGCGCACGTCGCCGGGTACGTCGTCTCGCACGACGTGTCCGAGCGGGAGTTCCAGCTCGAGCGCGGGGGGCAGTGGGACAAGGGGAAGAACTGCGAGACGTTCAACCCGCTGGGGCCGTGGTTCGTCACCGCCGACGAGGTCCCCGACCCGCAGGCCCTGGCCCTGCGCCTGTGGGTGGACGGGGAGCTGCGTCAGGACGGCACCACCGCCGACATGGTGTTCGGCGTCGGCGAGCTCGTCGCGTACATCAGCAGGTTCATGGTCCTCGAGCCCGGGGACGTCGTGAACACCGGGACCCCGGCCGGCGTCGCGCTGGGCCGCCCGGACCCCAAGCCGTACCTGCGCCCCGGTCAGGTCGTCGAGCTCGAGATCGACGGCCTGGGACGGATGCGCCACCGAGTGGGAGCCGCCCGATGAGCACGTTCACCCGCTTCGAGACGCACGACGTGCGCTTCCCGACCTCCCGGCACCTCGACGGTTCCGACGCGATGAACCCGGACCCGGACTACTCCGCGGCGTACCTGGTCCTGGGAACCGACGACGCCGACGGGCTGCAGGGCCACGGCTTCGCCTTCACGATCGGGCGCGGCAACGACGTGCAGGTCGCCGCGATCGACGCGTTGGCCGGTCACGTGCTCGGCCGCGACGTGGAGGAGGTCCTCGGCGACATGGGCGCCACCTGGCGCACCTTCGCCGACGACTCGCAGCTGCGCTGGCTGGGGCCGGAGAAGGGCGTCATGCACATGGCGGTCTCCGCGGTCGTCAACGCCCTGTGGGACCTGAAGGCCAAGCGCGCCGGACTGCCGCTGTGGGACCTGCTGGCGCGGATGAGCCCGGCGGAACTGGTCGCGCTGGTCGACTTCCGCTACCTGACCGACGCGCTGACCCCGCAGCAGGCGCTGGACATCCTCACCGCCGCAGAACCCGGCCGCACCGCCCGCCGCGAGGAGCTGCTGCGCACCGGGTACCCGGCGTACACCACCACCCCGGGGTGGCTGGGGTACTCCGACGACAAGCTCGTGGCGCTGTCCCGGCAGGCCGTGGCGGAGGGTTTCCCCCAGATCAAGCTGAAGGTGGGCGCCGACCTGGCCGACGACGTGCGCCGGCTGCGGCTGGCCCGCGAGGCCGTCGGGCCCCACGTGCGCATCGCCGTGGACGCCAACCAGCGCTGGGACGTCGCCGAGGCGGTCGAGTGGATCGGCGCGCTGGCCCCCTTCGACCCGTGGTGGGTGGAGGAACCCACCAGCCCCGACGACGTCCTGGGGCACGCCGCGATCCGCCGCGCCGTGGCGCCGGTGAAGATCGCCACCGGTGAGCACGTCCAGAACCGCATCGTCTTCAAGCAGCTGCTGCAGGCCGGTTCCCTGGACGTCCTGCAGATCGACGCCGCCCGGGTCGCCGGCGTCAACGAGAACGTCGCGATCCTGCTGCTCGCTGCGAAGTTCGGGGTCCCGGTGTGCCCGCACGCCGGCGGCGTCGGCCTGTGCGAGCTCGTGCAGCACCTGTCGATGTTCGACTACGTGGCGATCTCGGGAACCACCGAGGACCGGGTCGTGGAGTACGTCGACCACCTGCACGAGCACTTCGTGCACCCCGTGCGGGTGACCGGCGGGCGCTACGAGACGCCGCTGATGCCCGGGTTCTCCGCCGAGCTGGTGCCCGGGACGGTGCAGCGGTTCGCGTTCCCCGGTGGGCCGGAGTGGTGCTCCGAGCCGGTCCTGGCCGCCGTGGAGCCGCCGGCCCCGCAGGGGGCCGTCGCCCTGGGCGGCGCGGCGGTCGTCGCGTGAGCGGGCCGTTCGCGGGGTGCCGCGCCCTGGTCACCGGGGGTTCCTCCGGGATCGGCGCGGCCACCGCCCGGCGCCTGCTCGCCGACGGGGCGGCCGTCGCCGTGCTGGACCTGGACCCGTCCGCCGCGCCCGGCGGCACCGTCGCCCTGGCCGCCGACGTCGGCGACGACGCGTCCGTGCGCGCCGCCGTCGCCGAGGCCGCCGGGGCGCTGGGCGGGCTGGACGTCCTGGTCAACAACGCGGGGATCGGCGCGCGCGGCACCGTGGAGGACGGTGACGACGAGCAGTGGCACCGCGTCCTGGACGTCAACGTCGTCGGGGTGGTGCGCACCACCCGCGCCGCCCTGCCGCACCTGCGCCGCTCCGGCTGCGCCTCGATCGTCAACACGTCCTGCATCGCGGCGTGGGCGGGGCTGCCGCAGCGGGCGCTGTTCTCGGCGTCCAAGGGCGCCGTGCAGGCGCTGACGCTGGCGATGGCCGCGGACCACCTCGCCGAGGGGGTCCGCGTGAACTGCGTGGACCCCGGCACGGTGGACACCCCGTGGGTGCAGCGGCTGCTGGACGCCGCCGACGATCCCGCCGCCGAGCGGGCCCGCCTGGCCGCCCGCCAGCCCACCGGGCGCCTCGTCACGCCCGAGGAGGTCGCGCACGCCATCGCCTCGCTGGCCGACCCGCGATGCGGCGCCACCGGCACCGCGCTGGCCGTCGACGGCGGGATGCACTCCCTGCGCCTGCCCGCCAAGGTGTGAGGGTGCGCACCGCAGCTCTGGGCAGGACCGGTCTGGCCGTCCCCGCGATCGGGTTCGGGTGCGCGCCGCTGGGGAACCTCTACGCGGAGGTCCCCGAGGCGCAGGCGCGCGCCGCGCTGGAGGAGGCGTGGGCCGGCGGGACCCGGTACTTCGACACCGCCCCCTACTACGGCCTGGGTCTGTCCGAGCGGCGCGTGGGCGCGTTCCTGCGCGACGTGCCGCGCGATGAGCTCGTCCTGCAGACCAAGGTGGGCCGGCTGCTGCGCCCGCGCCGCGGCGAGCCCGCGCACCACCCGCACGGGTTCGCCGTCCCGGGTGACGTGGAGCCGGTGTGGGACTTCTCCGCCGAGGGGGTGCGGCGCAGCCTGTCGGAGAGCCTGGAGCGGCTCGGGCTGGACCGCGTCGACGTCGTCCTCGTGCACGACCCGGACGAGTTCGAGGACGAGGCGCGCCGCGGCGCCCTGCCGGAGCTGCTGCGGCTGCGCGAGCAGGGCGTCGTGCGCGCCGTCGGGGTGGGGATGAACCAGGCGGCGATGCCCACCCGGTTCCTCGCCGAGTTCGACCTCGACGTGGTGCTGCTCGCCGGCCGCTACAACCTCGTGGAGCAGGACGCGCTGGACGACCTGCTGCCGGCGGCGCAGCGCGCCGGGGCGGCCGTCGTCCTCGGCGGTGTCTTCGGGTCGGGCCTGCTGGCCGCCGACGCCCCGGCACCGGGCGCGACGTACTCCTACGCGCCCGCACCGCAGGACGTGCTGGCGCGGGCGCAGCAGCTGGCCGAGCTCGCCGCCGCGCACGGCGTTCCGCTGCCCGCGGTGGCGGTGCAGGCCGTCCTCGCCCACCCCGCCGTGGCGGCCGTGCTGCTGGGCATGCGCAGCCCGCAGGAGGTGCGCGCGGACGTCGCCCTGCCGGACGTGCCGGTGCCTGCCGCGTTCTGGCGGGAACTGCGCGGTCAGGGCCTGGTGCGCGCCGACACCCCGCTGCCCGGCGAACCCCGGTGAACCCGGCGGGGGTCGTCGACGCCCACCACCACTCGTGGGACCCCGCCGGCCGCCGCTACCCGTGGATGGAGCGCCCCGGCCTGGAACCGCTGCACCGCCCGTTCGGGCTCGCGGAGCTGGCGCGGGAGGCGGTCGCCGCGGGGGTGGTCACGACGGTGCTCGTGCAGACCGTCGCGCAGACCACCGAAACGCGCGAGTTCCTGACCGCGGCGGCGGCCTCCGGCGGCCTCGTCGGCGCCGTCGTCGGCTGGATGGACCTGCGCGGCGCGGCGGTCGCCGACGACCTCGCCGCCCTGCGCGCCGGGCCGGGCGGGCACCTGCTGCGCGGGGTGCGGCACCAGGTGGAGGACGAACCCGACCTGGAGTGGCTGCGCCGGGCGGACGTGCGCCGCGGTGCCGCCGCCGTCGCCGCGGCGGGTCTGGTGCACGACCTGCTGGTGCGCCCGGACCAGTTGCCCGCCGCGACCGCCCTGGCGCGTGAGCTGCCCGGTGCGGTGTTCGTCCTGGACCACGCGGCCAAACCTCCGCTGGAGCCCGCCGGGCTGGCGGTGTGGCGCGAGCGCACCACCGACCTGGCCCGATGCGGCAACGTGCTCTGCAAGGTGTCCGGGTTGTTCACCCTCCTGCCGCCCGGCGGCGGGGACGAACTGCTCGAACCCGTCGTGCGGCACCTGCTGGAGGTGTTCGGCCCGCGTCGGCTGCTGTTCGGCACCGACTGGCCGGTCAGCACCCTCGCCGGCGGCTACGGCGACGTGGTGCGGCGCACCACCGCGCTGCTGCACGGCCTCTCCGTGGCTGAGCGCGACGCCGTGCTCGCCGGCACGGCGCGGTCGGTCTACGGGATCCCCGGGCCGGGGGGGGGGGGGGGGGGGGGGGGGGGGGGGGGGGGCCGGGGGGCGGGGGGCGGGGGGGGGGGGGGGGGGGGGGGGGGGGGCGGGGGGGGGGGGGGCGAGG
>NZ_JBKBCT010000009.1:0-74269 GCF_050871525.1 Kineococcus auxinigenes
GCACCGCTGCAGCGGTGCGGGGCTCTCGCGCGCTCGGCGCGCGCCGGCTGGACCGGCGCGGGGCGCGGAGGTCAGCGCTGGGCGCGGTCCGCCCGCGCGATGGCGTCCTCCAGCTCCGCGCGCATCGGCGCCACCCGGTCCTGGTCGGGGTGCTCCGCCAGCGCCTTGAGGTGCCGGCGCGCCTCGGCGAGGCGGCCGGCGTCGATGGCGGCGGCCACCAGGTGGCGACCGGCCTCGACGTCGTGCTCGCGGGGGCGCCAGTGGCCCACCCCGAGGCTGAGCGCCTCGTCGTTCATGCCGGCCTCGCGCAGGATCGCCAGCGCCTGAGCCAGCCCCGTGCCGGAGGGGTCGCGCTCGGCGGCGATGCCCAGGCGGCGCAACGCGGCCTCGCGGTCGTCGTGCAGGGAGAGCCGGCCCAGCACCAGCAGCGGCCGCCAGGCCCGCGGGCTCTGCGCGAGCTCCTCGGCCAGCGCCCACACGGCGTTGTCGGCGGCGCGGCGGGCGTCCTCGGCCTCGTGCCCCTCGGCGGGGTGGTCGGCCACGTGCGCCTCGGCCGCCCGGGTCCGCACGGTCTCCACCAGGATGTCGAAGGCCTCGGCGTCGTTCGGGTCGTCGTGGAGCGTCTCGCGCAGGCCGGCCTCGCCCACGACCGGCTCTGCCGGGGCCTCGCGGCGGCGCCTGCGCCGCCCCCCCTCCTCCGTCCGGCTCCCCTGCGCGGGGCGTCGGCGCCAGCGGTCGAGCAGTCCCATGCGTCCCCTCCCCGGTGTCCTCGTCGGCTCCCGCGGCGGGGACCGGCACGTCGCGCGGTGCCGGCCACCGGGGCCGGCGGGTGCCGGTGCAGGAGCAGGACCCCGCCCTGGAACCCTAGCCCAGGGGCCCGTCGGCGGCCCGTCGCCGTACGCTCGCGATCGTGCGCCCGCACCCGGAGGAGCTGTCCGAGGACACCGTGCGGCAGCTGGAGGCGGCTGCCGGCACGTTCGCCTCGGCGATCGCGGCGCGCATGGACGAGGGGTTGCCCTGGTACGCGGCGCTGCCGCCGGACGAGCGCTCCTGGGTGGGGATGGTGGCGCAGGCCGGCTTCACCGACTTCGTGCGCTGGCTGACCGAGCCCGACCCCGCGGTCCTGGCGGCCACGGCGGTGTTCAGCACCGCACCGCGGGAGCTGATGCGCTCGGTGACGCTGCAGCAGACGGTGGAGCTGGTGCGCACGGCCATCACCGTCGTGGAGGAGGGGCTGGACGCCGTCGTGGGCGAGGAGCGCCCCGGGGAGCAGGTGCGCGCGCGCGAGGCGCTGCTGCGCTACTCCCGGGAGGTGGCGTTCGCGGCGGCGGCCGTGTACGCGCGGGCCGCGGAGACCCGCGGCGCCTGGGACGCCCGGCTGGAGGCCCTCGTCGTGGACGCCGTGCTGCGCGGCGACGGGGAGGACACCATCGCCTCCCGGGCCGCGGCGCTGGGGTGGACGATGGACGCGCCCACGGCGGTCGTCATCGGCGCCGCCGGGGAGCAGACCCCCGGGGGGGTGGTGCCGCGGGTGCGCAAGGCGGCGCGGGCCGCCGGCGGGGAGGCGCTGGTGGGCGTGCAGGGCGATCGGCTGGTCGTCGTGCTGTCGGGGGTGGCCGACCTGCGCGGGACCGCCGCGCAGCTGGCGGCCACGGAGTTCGGCCCGGGCCCGGTGGTGGTGGGGCCGATCGTGCCGTCCCTGCCCGTGGCGGCGCGCTCGGCGCGCGCGGCGCTGGCGGGGGTGGTCGCCGCGCGGGCGTGGCCGCGCGCGCCGCGGCCGGTGGAGGCCGACGACCTGCTGCCCGAGCGCGCCCTGTCCGGCGACGCCACCGCGCGCCGCGCCCTGGTCGACCGCGCCTACGTCCCGCTGGCGCGCGCCGGCGGTGCGCTGCTGGAGACCCTGGCCGCCTACCTGGACTCCGGCGGGTCGCTGGAGGCGTGCGCGCGCTCGTTGTTCGTGCACGCCAACACCGTGCGCTACCGCCTGCGCCGGGTCGGCGAGGTGTGCGGCTGGACGCCCACCGAACCGCGCGAGCGCTTCGTGCTCCAGGTTGCGCTGGCGCTGGGCCGCCTGGCGCAGGCAGGCCCTCCGGGCGGGCGCGAGACCGGGTGATGCGCCGTGGTCGACGGGGACCGGCGACCTGTGACGACCCCTCACGCTGAGTGCACCACCTGAGCATGCCGCCGAACCGCTTGTAGGAATCCCACAACGGTCGCAGGCAAAGTCCGTGAGCGTCGTCACCGTGAACACCAGGTGGCGCAAGGCACGCTCGTCAGGTGCTCGTCTTCGTCTTCCCCGGCCAGGGTTCGCAGTCCCCCGGCTTCCTGGCCCCCTGGCTGGAGCTGCCCGGCGTCGCCGACCGCCTGCGGTGGGCCTCCGCCGTGGTCGGGGACGACCTCGTGGCGCACGGCACCGTCTCCGACGCCGAGACGCTGCGCGACACCGCCGTGGCCCAGCCGCTCATCGTCGCCGCCGGCCTGGTGGTCCTGCGTGAGCTGGTCGACGGTCCCGAGCAGCTGGCGCGGGTCGCCGGCGCCGTCGCCGGGCACTCCGTCGGCGAGCTGACCGCCGCCGCGGCCACCGGGGCCCTGAGCCCCGAGCAGGCGCTGGTGCTGGTGCGCGAGCGCGGGCGGGCCATGGCGAGCGCCGCGGCCGCGCGCCCCACCGGCATGAGCGCCGTCCTCGGCGGCGACCCCGCCGAGGTCGCCGAGACCCTGTCCCGGCTGGGCCTGACGGCCGCCAACGACAACGGCGGCGGCCAGGTCGTGGCCGCCGGCGAGCTGGCCGCCCTGGCGGCGCTGGCCGACGAGCCCCCGGCGAAGGCCCGGGTGGTGCCGCTGCAGGTCGCCGGCGCCTTCCACACCGAGCACATGGCGCCCGCGGTCGGGGCGCTGCGCGAGCTGGCGGCGGGTCTGGAGCCGGGCACCGCGAGCGTGCCGGTGGCCGCCAACGCCGACGGCGAGCTGGTCACCGACGGCGGCGAGCTGCTGCGGCGCCTGGTGGCGCAGGTCAGCCGGCCGGTGCGCTGGGACCTGTGCACCGAGGCGTTCCGGCGCCTGGGCGTCACCGCGCTGATCGAGCTGGCGCCGGCGGGCACGCTGGTGAACCTCGCCAAGCGCCAGCTGAAGGGGATCGACGTCCTCGCCCTGAAGACGCCCGCCGACCTCGAGCGGGCCCGAACCGTGATCGCCGAGCACGGGGCCGCCGCGGCCGTCCCGGCCGGCGCAGGAGGCGTCCAGTGACCGACATCCAGGCCCCCGCCGCGCGCCACTCGCGCATCCTCGGGATCGGCGCGCACCGCCCGCCGCGGATCATCGACAACGAGGAGGTGTGCACCTGGATCGACTCCTCCGACGAGTGGATCCAGCAGCGCACCGGCATCCGCACCCGCCGCTGGGCGGCCGAGGACGTCGGCGTCGTGGAGATGTCCGAGGACGCCGCGGCCAAGGCGCTGGCCGCCGCCGGGCTGACCGGCTCCGACGTCGACGCGGTCGTGCTGGCGACCGTCTCCTACCCGTACCAGACCCCGGCCGCCGCCGCGGTCCTGGCCGACCGCCTCGGCGCCACGCCCGCCGCGGCCTTCGACATCTCCGCGGGCTGCGCCGGCTTCTGCCACGGCATCGCCCTGGCCAGCGACCTCGTGCGCGGCGGCACCGCCGGCAACGTGCTGGTGGTGGGCGTGGACAAGCTGTCCGACTTCACCGACAAGCACGACCGCTCCACGGCGTTCCTGTTCGCCGACGGTGCCGGCGCGGCCGTGGTGGGCGCCTCCGACGAGGTCGGCATCGGCCCGACGGTGTGGGGCTCGGACGGTTCGCAGGCCGACGCGATCCGCTCGAAGTTCTCCTGGCTGGACCTGCGCGCCTCCCCGGCCGCGGCCGCCGACCCGATCGCCGCCGAGGCCGCCGCCCAGGAGCCGGAGAAGTGGCCGTACCTGGAGCAGCAGGGCCAGTCGGTTTTCCGCTGGGCGGTCTGGCAGATGGCGCCCGTCGCCCAGCGCGCCCTGGACGCCGCGGGCGTGCGCGCCGAGGACGTCGACGTGTTCGTGCCGCACCAGGCGAACGCCCGCATCATCGACGCGATGGTCAAGCAGCTCAAGCTGCCGGAGTCCGTGCACGTGGCCCGCGACATCGTCGACATGGGCAACACCTCGGCCGCCAGCGTGCCGCTGGCGATGGAGCGCGCCGTGGCCGACGGGCACGCCCCCTCCGGAGGCCTGGCCCTGCTCATCGGCTACGGCGCCGGGCTGTCCTACGCCGCGCAGGTCGTCCGCCTGCCCTGAGCCGCCCCCGGCGGCCCCACCAGACCCCTGGGCGCCCCCCGGCGCACCAGGCCGACGAGGTGGACCGGTCCCCCGGCCACCCCCACCGAAGGAGCGACGCATGGCCAGCGAGCAGGAGATCCTCAGCGGTCTCGCCGAGATCGTGAACGAGGAGACGGGCCTGCCCACCGACAGCGTTCAGGCCGACAAGTCCTTCACCGAGGACCTCGACATCGACTCGCTGTCGATGATGACGATCGTCGTGAACGCCGAGGAGAAGTTCGGGGTGCGCATCCCCGACGAGGACGTGAAGAACCTGCGGACCGTGGGCGACGCCGTCGCCTACATCTCCCAGGCCCAGGGCTGAGCAGCCCGCACCGCCGCGAGGCCGGCCCGCACGCAGCGGGCCGGCCCGGCACCGCAGCCGTCACCGCTCGAGAAGGAGTTGACCGACCATGACCGCGACCGCTCGCCGCGTCGTCGTCACCGGGATGGGAGCGACGACACCGCTCGGCGGGGACGTCCGCTCCACCTGGGAGGCCGCCCTCGCCGGCCGCTCGGGGGCGCGCCCCATCAGCGCCCCGTGGACCGAGGAGTTCGAGCTGCCCGTCACGTTCGCCGCGCAGGCGGCCGTGCCGGCCGAGGAGGTCATGGAGCGCCGCGAGATCAAGCGGCTGGACCCCTCCCAGCAGTTCGCCGTGATCGCCGCGCGGGAGGCGTGGGCCGACGCCGGCAGCCCCGACGTGGACCCGCTGCGGCTGGCCTCGGTGGTGGCCACCGGCATCGGCGGCATCTGGACCCTGCTGACCGCTTACGACACCCTGCGCGAGAAGGGCGCCCGCCGCGTCCTGCCGCTGACGGTGCCGATGCTCATGGGCAACGGCCCGACCTCGGCGATCAGCCTGGAGTTCACCGCCCGGGCCGGTGCGCACACCCCCGTCAGCGCGTGCGCCTCGGGCGCGGAGGCCCTGGCCTACGGCGCCGACATGATCCGCACGGGCCGCGCCGACGTCGTCATCGCCGGCGGCACCGAGGCGGCCATCCACCCCCTGCCCATCGCCTCGTTCGCGTCCATGCACGCGCTGTCGCGGCGCAACGAGGACCCGGCGCGGGCCTCGCGGCCCTTCGACACCCAGCGCGACGGCTTCGTCCTGGGCGAGGGCGCGGGCATCGTCGTGCTGGAGTCCGAGGAGCACGCCCGGGCGCGCGGGGCGCGGATCCACGCCGAGCTGCTCGGCGCGGGCCTGTCGGCCGACGCGCACCACGTCGCCGCCCCCGAGCCGGAGGGCGCCGGCGTCAGCCGCGCCGTGCGCGACGCCCTGCACGCCGCGGGGGTGACCCCGGGCGAGGTCTGCCACGTCAACGCCCACGCCACCTCCACCCCCGCGGGGGACGTGGCCGAGGACAAGGGCCTGCGGCTGGCGCTGGGCGACGCCGCGGAGGGCATCGCGGTCTCGGCGACCAAGTCGATGACCGGTCACCTGCTGGGCGCGGCGGGCGCGGTGGAGAGCATCCTGACGGTGCTGGCCCTGCGCGAGCGGATGGCGCCGCCGACCATCAACGTGGACGACCTCGACCCGGAGGTCACCCTGGACGTCGTGCGCAAGGACCCGCGACCGCTGGACGGCGAGGGCCGGCTGGTCGGCGTCAACAACGCGTTCGGCTTCGGCGGGCACAACGTCAGCGTGGTGTTCGCCTCCGCCTGAGGTCGCGCCGCACCGGTCCGCCGCAACGCGCGAGGGCCCCGCACCCACCGGGCAGATTCTGGGGATCCTCGCAACACCTGATGGCTTATGTGGCCGTCAGTAGATCACGCAGACGCTCGGCTGGGCTTGCCCAGCCGAGCGTCTTGCGTGGTCGGCCGTTCAGCTGCTGGGCGACGTGCTCGAGGTCAGCGCGGGAGTGCACTGACAGGTCGCTGCCCTTGGGGAAGTACTGGCGCAGCAACCCGTTGGTGTTCTCGTTCGAGCCGCGCTGCCAGGGCGAGTGCGGGTCGCAGAAGTAGACCGGGACGCCGGTAGCAACGCTGAACTGCCGGTGCGCGGCCATCTCGCAGCCCTGGTCCCAGGTCAGCGAGCCGCGCAGGTGCGCCGGCAGCGTGGCGATCAACGGCACCAGCACGTCGCGGACCTCCTCGGCGCTGTGCCCGCCGGGCAGGTGCCCCAGCAGCACGTAGCGGCTGGCGCGCTCGACCAGGGTCACGATCGCCGAGCGTGAGCCGGTGCCCACGATCAGGTCGCCTTCCCAGTGACCGGGCACTGCCCGGTCGGCGACCTCGGCCGGCCGCTGGGAGATCATGACCATCTCCTCCACGAACCGCGGCGTGCGCTGCTCGGGGCTGCGGTGCGGCTTGCGGCGGGTGCGCCCGGTGCGCAGCGCGGCGGCGACCTCACGGCGCAGCCCGCCGCGGGCTTGGACGTAGAGGGCCTGGTAGACCGTCTCGGTGCTCACCCGCATGCTCTCGTCGTCGGGGAAGTCGGCGATCAGAGCGTGGCAGATCTGCTCCGGTGACCAGCGCAGCGCCAGCTTGGCGGCCACGTACTCGCGCAGCGGACCGTTCTGGGCCAGCTTGGCGGGTTTGGGCCGGGCCCGGCTGATCGCCCAGGCGCGCTGGGCGGCGTGCGGGCGGTAGTCCCCGGCGATCGAGCGGGCATCGATCTCCCGTTTGATCGTGGAAGCCGCCCGGCCCAGCGCCCGCCCGATCGCGCGCAGCGACTCCCCGCGCCGGTGCCGGTCGGCGATCTGCTCGCGCTCGGCCAGGGTCAGGAAGCGCGGGTGCAGCCGGGCCTCGAGCGCGGCCAGCGACGGCCCAGTGATTCCGGCCGAGGGCGAGACGATGGTGATCACACCGGTGGTGTAGTCGATGCGGCGGCCATCGGGCAGCACCCGCGCACCGTTGCTCTTGCGGATGCCGTGGTCCCAGTCCCGGGCGGTGCGCTCATGGACCCCGGCTCGCGCCGCAGCGCGCCGCCGCGGCATCCCGCCCGCGCGCAGCGCTTCATAGCGCGCCCGGCCCGGATGCGGCGCGGTGCCCGCCCTGCCCCGACCACGAACACCAGCGCGCCGCGCCCACCCCGAAGCGGTGTGCACGCTGATGCCCAGCACACGGGCAGCGGCCCGCACGTTGCCGTCCTGCTCATCCAGGACCTGGAAGAACCTCACTCGCGCCTGATCCAACGACACGGTCCCCGCAACTCCCTGAGGTCAGGGTGTTGCGGGGACCGCTAGAACCCACGCCGGGTGCGGGGCCCTCGCGCGTCGTGCGGGTTCTCGTCAGCCGACGTGGTGCAACCAGCGCACCGGGGTGTCGTCACCGGCGTGCCGGAAGACCTCCAGCTCGCAGTCCCACGCCTCGCCCACGGCCAGGGCGAGGGCGCGGCGGGCCGCGGCGGGGTCTGCGGCGGGGCCGTCCAGCAGTTCCAGAGCGGCACGGACCCGGTCCTCGGGGACCTGGACGTTGCCGTGCACGTCGGTGACGGCGTGGAAGATGCCCAGGGAGGGGGTGTGGCTCCACCGGCCGCCGTCGCAGCCCTGGCTGGGTTCCTCGGTGACCTCGAAGCGCAGGTGCGCCCAGCCGCGCAGGGCGGAGGCCAGCCGGGCTCCGGAGCCCTGCGGCGCCTGCCAGGAGTACTCCGCGCGCAGGCAGCCCTGCGCGATCGGCTGCGCGGTCCAGTCGAAGGACGCGCGCACGCCAAGGACACCGCCGGCCGCCCACTCGACGTGCGGGACGAGCGCTCGCGGTGCGGAGTGCACGTAGAGCACGCCGCGGGTGATCGCACCGGACATGCCGTCCTCCTCTGCATCGGTGTGAAGGGCGTCTTCCCCAACGGCCTCGCACCACGCGCAGGTGAACGTGTCCGAACGACTACCGGACGTGCTGTTGCGTTCATCATGCCTCACCGCTACGGCAGGCACCACCACTCCCCGCGGGGCGGGACGCCGGCGTGTCGCGCTTCAGGCCCCGCCCGGCCCTGCCGATGGGAGGTCGTGCACCAGCAGCCGGCCCCCGGGCCCCGGACGTCCCCGCCGGGCGAGCTGACCGAGGTCATCCGGCCCGCAGCCATCGTGCCCGAGGAGGCCGCGCGCGCCGTCCTGGTCGAGCTGGCGCTGCGCGACGTGCAGAACGGCGGGGTGTGGCAGAGCGGCCCGAGCCTGTGGAGCCGCTTCGACCGGCCCTGGAACGGGCCGGAGAACGTCGCCGGGGCCGAGCTGATCGGCCGCATCCACGTCGCGTACGGCACGCCGACGCGCTACGAGATCACCGTCTACCGCGTCACCGTGACCCGCTTCGGCGCCGACCTGGGCTGGAGCGTGGAGTCGCTGTGCGACGAGGCGCTCAGCCACGGCGGGCTGCGCCTGCGCGACTGCCCGCGCGCCACGCTGGCCGCACCGCCGCCGCCGTTCACCGGCTGAGCCGCAGCGGACGGCCGGGCCGGTCCCCGGCGCACCAGCGGCACGCTCCGCCGCGCACCCTCCAGCAGGCCCCTCGGCGGGCACGGCTGCCCGGTGGCACCATCGGCACCGTGCCCGACTCCCCCGGCGCGCAGCCGCCCCGCCGCCACCACCGCCCCGCGATGCCCGGCCACGACGCCCTCGTCGCGCTGGCCGGTGGCGTCGACCCGTCCGCGGTGCAGGAGGCCGCGCACGCCGCCGCCAGCGCGCTGGTGCACGGGGCGCGCTCGGCGCAGGACGCGCAGGTCACGCGCCGGGTGGTGCGCCTGGCGCAGGAGGAGGGCCTGGAGGTCATCGCCGCGCTGTGGGCGGACGCGCCCGCCGACTCCCTGGCCGGCGCGCTGTGGCGGCTGTACGTGCTGCGCACCTGGGTGCAGCGGGCTCCCGCGGCGGTGGCCCGCCAGTACGCCGAGGGACGCAGGTACGCGCCGGTGCTGGAGGTGGTGGCGGGCGTGGCGGACCCCCCGGGGCCGGCCGAGGTCGTCGCGGTCGTCGACCAGGTGCTCGCCGGGGTGGCGGAGGGCGACTTCGCGGTGACGCTGGAGCGGGCGGCGGCGTTCTGCCGGATCATCGCCGTGGGCCGCGCCCACCACGCCGACGAGCCCCGGCACACCGGGCACCACCCCGAGCCGGAGGACGCGGCGGCGGCCCTGACGCTCTCGGCGGCGCGCATGGTGCGCACCGCCGAGCAGCTGGAGGCGGTGGCGCACCGCTGGCGCGGCGGCGAGCTCGGCTGAGCGCCGGCCCCACCCTCGAGCGCGCCGGATCCGTGGCCCGGTCGTTACAATGGTGCAGGCGCCGGGCCGCGGTAGCCCCGGGTCCCAACTGAAGCCGCTACGAGCGGCGATGCGCCGTGAGGCGCTTCCCGGTCCGGCGCCACCTCACCCCTCTCGCGGCCACCCTCCCGCGGCTGCCACGCCCCGAGGGCGCCGCTCAGGAGCTCCTGGGGGCCAGCACGATGATCGCCGCCCCCATCAGGCACACGGCAGCGCCGGTGAGGTCCCAGCGGTCGGGGCGGAAGCCGTCGACGAGCACCCCCCACAGCAGCGAGCCGGCGACGAACACCCCGCCGTAGGCGGCGAGCACCCGCCCGAACGACGCCTCCGGCTGCAGGGCGGCGACGAACCCGTAACCGGCCAGCGCCAGCGCACCCAGACCGCACCACCACCAGCCGCGGTCCTCGCGCACGCCCTGCCACACCAGCCAGGCACCGCCGATCTCCAGCACCGCGGCCGCCGCGAACAGCGCCGCGGTGCGCACCACCGCGTGCGCCCCGTCCACCTGGGTCCCGTCCACCCGCACCTCCCCGCCCTCGGCCACCGCCCCACCCCTCGTCGCGAGCACGCCCGGGAGCGCGGGAGGATCGGGGCATGACGCTAGAGGTGCCGCGGCCGGCCGCGACGACGACCCTGCCCGACGCGGCCGCCGTCGAGGCCGCCGCGCGGCGGCTCGCCGGGGTGGTCACGCGCACCCCGCTGCTGACCAACGCGCGCTGGTCGGCGGCGACGGGCGCACACGTGCGCGTCAAGCGCGAGGACCTGCAGGTGGTGCGCTCCTACAAGCTGCGCGGGGCGTACAACCTCATCGCGCAGCTGACCGCCGCCGAGCGCGAGCGCGGCGTCGTCACCGCCAGCGCGGGCAACCACGCGCAGGGCGTGGCGTACGCGTGCGCCGCGCTGCGGGTGCACGGGCGCGTGTACGTGCCGCGCACGACCCCGCGCCAGAAGCGCGACCGCATCGCCGCGCTCGGGCAGGAGTTCGTGCACACGGTCGTGCTCGGCGACACCTACGACGAGTCCGCGGCCGCCGCAGCCCTGGAGGCGCAGGAGACCGGGGCGACGGTCGTGCCGGCGTTCGACGACGTGCGCACCCTCACCGGCCAGGGCACCGTCGCGGTGGAGGTCCTGGAGCAGCTCGCCGAGCTGGGCGAGGCACCGCCGGACGTCCTGGTCGTGCCGGTCGGCGGTGGCGGCCTGCTCGCCGGGGTGCTGACGTGGGTGCGCGAGCGGCACCCGGGGGTCCGGGTCGTCGGGGTCGAGCCGGAGGGCGCGCCGTCGATGGCGGCGGCGCTGGCCGCCGGCGGCCCGGTCCGCCTGGAGCGGCTGGACTCCTTCGTCGACGGCGCCTCGGTGCGCCGCGTCGGGGACGTCACGCACGCGGTGGTGGCCGGGGCGCCGGTGGAGCTGGTCACCGTGCCCGAGGGGGCGATCTGCGTGGAGATGCTGGCGATGTACCAGAGCGACGGGGTCATCGCCGAGCCCGCGGGGGCGCTGGCGACGGCCGCGCTGGCCGGGGCGGTGCGGGTGGAACCGGGGCAGAGCGTGGTGTGCGTGGTCTCCGGGGGCAACAACGACGTCAGCCGGTACGCGGAGGTCGTCGAGCGCGCGCTGGTCCACGAGGGTCGCAAGCACTACTTCCTGGTGGAGTTCCCGCAGGAGCCGGGGGCGCTGCGGCGCTTCCTGGACGAGGTGCTGGGGCCGGACGACGACATCACCCTCTTCGAGTACGTCAAGCGCAGCAACCGCGAGACGGGCCCGGCGCTAGTGGGCATCGAGATCCCCTCCCGCGACGACCTGCCGGCGCTGCTGGAGCGGATGGCCGCTGCTCCCCCGTCGTTCGAGCGCATCTCGGCGGCGGAGCCGCTGTACCGGTACCTGCTCTGACGCGCGCCGCGTCCGGAACCGGGGCTGGGGCGGGGGCGTTGGCGGGACGTGGGCCTCTTCTTCCGGCGCTCGAAGGTGCTCGGCCGCGGTGTGCGGCTGAACGCCTCGAACCGCGGCGTCAGCTTCTCCAAGCGCTTCGGGCGCACGACGGTCGACTCCCGCGGTCGCGTCTCGGTGCGCCTGTTCAAGGGCCTGACCTGGCACGGGCGGCTCTGGCGCTGACGTCCCCCGAAGTGGTGACACCGCTGAGTGGTCATTCCCCCACGGAGCGCACAGGAAGCTCCTAGCGTTGTCGTCCGGACGGCGGTGCCGTGCCGCCGCCCGGACAAGAGGGGAAGACCGATGAAGCGCTTCCTGACCACCCTCGCCGCCGGTGCTGCTGCCGCCGCGGCGGTGCTGGCCTCTGCACCACCCGCCGCCGCGCAGTTCCCGGGCCCGAACGGCCCGATCACGTCCATCTCGGACGGCACCGACTTCCGCGCCCCGTGCCTGGGCGGGTACCCGTACGACCACGACGACGACTGGACGCCCTTCGACCAGATGCCGGAGGGAGGCGGAGCGTTCTCCGCCTCGGGGCGCTACTACGCCTTCAGCGGGTGGAACCCGGAGCTGGGGACCAACCTGTACGTCGTCGACACCGTGAACTGCTACCCGCCGCGCGCCATCGGCGCACCGGCCGGGGACCTGGCGTGGTCACCGGACGGCAAGCAGCTGGCGATCTCGCGCGACGGTGACGTGCACGTGATCAGCCCCCAGACCGGCGCCACGATCCGCCGGCTCACGAACACCCCCGGCGCCGAGGAGTCCGGTCTGACCTGGCACCCCGGTGGTGGACGGATCGCGTACAGCGTCGTGGAGGGCGGCCGGAGCGTCGTGCGCACCGTCGCACCCACGGGGGGCTCCTCGAAGGTCCTCGTGCGCGACGCCACCGACCCGGACTACCACCCGGGCGGCAAGCGCATCGCCTACGTCCGCACCACCGACAGCCGGATCGCCACCGCCGACGCGAGCACCGGCGGCGGCGTGGCGGTGACGCCGATCTCCACGTTCATGAACATGTCCTACTCGCCCGACGGCACGCGCTTCGCGCTGAGCAGCACCGTCACCGACGAGTGCGTGGTGGCGACGACGAGCGGTCGGGTCGTGGAACGGTTCGGCTACTCCGGCTGCCACGTGTTCGCCTGGGGCCGCAGGCCCTGACGAGCGCGCCCCGCGCCGTCGCTCCACGGCCACGTCGCACCTCCGGTGGCCACGTCCTCGTGCACCTCCCCGTCCAGGAGGGGGAGGTGCACGAGTCGAGGAACTCCTGCGTCGAGCAGTTGCCACGAGGGACCACGACCAGTTCGAGGGGGAACCGTGAAGAAGTCGATCGCTGCCGGGTGCGCCGTCGCAGCCGCAGCACTGATCACCGCCGTCGCACCAGCGGCCGCGCAGCACCCGGGGGAGAACGGGGCGAAGGCGTACACGTGGGGCATCACGTACGAAGCTCCCTGCGGGGGTGGTGACTGGAGCGGCCTGGACGGCGCGGAGCACATCAGCGGGTTCTCGTTCTCCCCCACCGGCCGCTACATGACGTTCACCACGTCGGAACGGTTGTTCGTGGTCAACGTCGACGAGTGCCTGCCACCTCGGGACATCGGCACCCAGTCGTACCGGAACGCGTGGAGCCCGGACGGGAAGCAACTCGCGGTGGACAGCCCGTCGTTGAGGATCCTCGACCCCCGCACCGGGGAGGAGATCCGCCGGCTCCTGCCGCTGTGGGAACTGGGCGGGGACCCCGCGTGGTCCCGGGACGGCAGGACGATCGCCTACTCGTCGCGCGAGGGCATCCGCACGGTCGCGTCGGACGGCTCGGCCGACAGGCTCCTCGTCCCCGGGGCGTGGAACCCCGAGTACTCCCCGGACGGACGGCACCTCGCTTACGTGAAGGACGGGCGCATCACCATCGCCGGCACCGACGGGGCACACCCTCGCCGCACCGCGCTCGCCACGGACGACTTCACCTGGTCACCGGACGGGAAGTCCTTCTTCCTGACGTCCGCGATCGACGGGGACTGCGTGACCGCGACCACCGGCGGGCGCATCACCTCGCGCACGGGCGTGCCCTTCGACCCCGAGCACCCCGACCCGCACATGCAGACCTGCGGCGACATGGCCTGGCAACCGCGGCCCTGACGGCACCCACCCGTCCGCAGCAGCATCGAGGCTGCTCCACCGACCGAGGGAGAACCGTGAAACGCCCCTCCTCGCCACCCTCGGCGCGGCGCTCACCGTCGCTCTGACCTCCACGCCAGCGGCGGCTCAGCCACCGGGGCCGAACGGCCCGAAGGTCTACGTCGACCAGGGCACCGAACTCGTGGCGCCCTGCCTGTCGGGGGCGCCGGACGGCGGGCAGTGGACCGCCCACCACATCGCACCCTGGCCCGGCAGCACGTCCTTCTCGCCGAGCGGCCGCTACCTCGCCATCAGCGGGTACGACGACGAGGCGGGCGAGCAGCTCTTCATCGTCGACACGGTCGCGTGCCACCCGCCTCGCGCGATCGGCGCTCCCGCCAGCGGCACGTCCTGGTCCCCCGACGGCAAGCAGCTGGCCGTCTCCCGCGACGGGGGCATCGAGATCGTCAACCCGCAGACGGGCACTCTCCTGCGGAACGTCACGAACACGCCCGACGCCTGGGACTACTCGCCCAGCTGGAACCCCAGAGGAGGCAGGATCGCCTTCGGCAGCACCGACGGTGTTCGCACCGTCGCGGCCAGCGGGGGCGCCTCGAAGCTCATCGCTCGCGGCGGGAGTCACCCCGCGTACCGGCCGGACGGTGAGCGGATCGCGTACGGCGGAGGTTCCCGCCTCGAGACCGTCGACGCCGACACCGGCAGGGACCGCCAGGTGATGCCCCTGAGTGCCAGCGGGAAGTTCACGTACTCACCGGACGGGAAGTACCTGTTCCTCACCAGCACCAGCACCGGCGAGTGCGTGGTCGCCACGACGAGCGGGCGCATCACCGAGCGCCTCGGCACGGGGTCGTGCTACGGGGCCACGTGGGGCCGCAAGCCCTGAGCGTCTCAGGACGCACGTCCGACGACGAGCACCGGCCCGACTCGACCCGGCGGCCCTCTGCTTCGAAGCGGGGAGGGCTGCCAGGTCGTCCGCTCTCGCCTGGGAGCGACCGCTCAGGCCCTGCGCACCTCGACCGCCGGACGTGGTGCGACCTGACCCCCGGACGGCTGGCACGCCCTGGTGAGCTGCACGGTCACCGATCTCCGCCGCATGACGATCACCACGAACGGGAGGATCGTGGACCGAGTGGAGGCGCGGACGACCTGCTCCCGTGCCGCCCGGCGACCGCGACATCGACATCGACATCGACATCGACATCGACATCGACAGCGTGGAGGACCTCGGCTCCACGGGCCGGGCGCCCTTCGCTCACCTGCGCTCGAGACGCCGACACGAGCACTGCAGCCGAGGAGACAACCGACCGGCACCTGCAGCAACGCCGGCGTTGATCGATCGCAGGTCCGCGGTGTGGGGCGGGTGGGGCTCGAACCCACGACCGAGGAATTATGAGTTCCCTGCTCTGACCGGCTGAGCTACCGCCCCTTGTAAGAACATCACTGCAGCTCAGGGACCTGCAGCACTTCCCACGGTCCTCAGCTTACCGGGCGCGTTGGAAAGGCTGTTCGGTGCTGGCTCGGTGAGCGCAGACCGGGCCCCTCGGCGGCCCCACCCCCAAGGCATCCACCCAGCGGTGCGTATCGTCGGAGCACAGGTCTCCACAGCGATCCACCGCCAGGGCCCCAAGGTGTGTTCGAGCATCTCGGACAGCACCTTGACAGGCGTGCCGAAGCTTGAGCTGGCTGCAAGTCCAGTCGCCAGGTAGGCCACAGGCCCCGCCCCTCGTCGGATCGAGGACTCCGAGGACCGCCAGCTAAGTCGGCACTCCTACAGGTACAGGTCGTAGAAGATCTCGGCTCCGTACCCGGGAGAGAATCCGATGACGCCACCCTCGAACTGCTGGACGACGAAGTCCTCTTCGTAGATGTACTCAGCGTCGGTGGGGAAGCCCAGTCGGCCGTTCTCCCAACCTTGACTGGCCCACGCATCGCGGATTGCGCCATAGACCGGGTGCGCACCCGTGCCAGGACTCCAGTAGATGGAGCCCCACTGGAAGTGGTTGTAGGCGCCTCGCCCATTGGGGGTACGGATTTCCGAGGTGGTGGGGAAGCCGAGGATGTTCTCGGCGTCGTACATGGACAGCCGAGCTTCACGGATCACCCCCCGCAGCGCGTGCGCTCCCGACCATGGCGCCCAGAGGATGGAACCGCCCTCGAACTCCTGGTAGCGGCCACGGCGGCTGTTGGTGTACTGCTCGTCGCCGGTGGGAAAGCCCAACTGGCCGCCCTCCCAGCCCAGCCGACCCCAGCCGTTGCGGACCTCGCCGTGCACCTCGTGCGCGCCGGTCCAGGGGCTCCAGTAGATGGACCCGTTCTGAAAGGCGACGTAGGCGCCCTTGTCGTTGGGCGTGCGGATCTCCGGCGTCAGCGGCTCGCCGAGGAAGCCACGGGGGCCGTTGTAGCGGTATTCGTAGGCATAGCCGATCTCGCCCCCCACTCTGGGGTCGGCCTGAGCCGGGACGGCGATGCTGAGCGCCGCCCCGATGACGGCGGCCACGCCGATCGCGCGGGTCTTCCAAGTCTTCATGGGCGCACCGTAACGGTCACCTGGAAGGTGACGTGGAGTTTCCTGAGAACTCCTCCGGTCGCCCCGCCCGAGCAGTGGGACGAGGCGACACCGGGAGCGATCCTCAGCCGAACAGGCGCTCGCTGGCGATGCGGGCACCCTCGCCCAGCGCGGCGAGCTTGGCGACGGCGATCTGCGGGTGGATGCGGCCGCCGAGGCCGCAGTCGGTGGAGGCGATGACGTTCTCCGGGCCGACGACGGAGGCGAACCGCTCGATGCGGTCGGCGACGAGCTCGGGGTGCTCCACGACGTTCGTGGCGTGACCGACGACTCCCGGCACGATCTTCTTGCCCGCCGGAAGCTCGAGGTCCTTCCAGATCTTCCACTCGTGCTCGTGGCGGGCGTTGGCCGCTTCGAAGGAGTAGGAACCCGCGTTGATCTCGAGCATGAGGTCGGCGATGTGCCTGAACTCGATGTCGGTCGTGTGCGGGCCGTGCCAGCTGCCCCAGCACAGGTGGAACCGGACCTGCTCGGCGGGCAGGTCGCGGATGGCGTGGTTGAGGGCCTCCACGCGGATCTTGGTGAACGCACGGTAGTCCTCTAGGCTGGGCTCCGGGTTGATCTGGTCCCAGTTCTCCGCGATCGACGGGTCGTCGATCTGCAGGACCAGCCCGGCGTCGACGACGGCGCGGTACTCCTCGCGCATCACCTCCGCCCACGCCCAGATGTGCTCCTCCTCGGTGGCGTAGTGGCGGTTGGAGATGCGCGCACCGCTGCCCGGGGACAGGGACGTGATGAAACCCTGGCTGCGGTCCAGGCCGGCGGCCTCCAGGCCGGCGACGAGGTTCGCGACGTCGGAGGCGATGGCCTCCTGGCCGACGTAGCTCAGCGGGCCGGTGGTGGCGGGGAACGCGGTCGCCTGCTTGCCCGTCATGATCCCCGAGGCGGGGTCGGTGTAGGCGTCCTTGAACGTGCTCCAGTCGCGGCGGTCGGGGAAGCTCGTCAGCCGCACCTTCCCCGGCTCGGAACGCACGACCGGCTGGGTGAAGAGGTCCTCCCCGGTCACCTCCAGGCCCGCCACGCGCTGGAACGAGTACGACCACCAGGCCCCGTAGTCCACGGCGCTCGTCATGGCCTTGCCGTACTCGCCGTCGCCGACGAGGGTGATGCCGAGGTCGCGCTGGCGCGCCACGAGGTCGACGACGGCATCGGTCAGCAGCGCCTCGAACTCCGGCGTGCGCTCCAGGGTGAACCCGTCCTCCCCGACGCGGCGCGCCTCGTTCGCGGCGATGAGCTCGGGGGTGCGGGGCAGGCTGCCGGCGTGGCTGACCTCGATGCGGCGGGCGTTGCGGGACAAGGGGTCTCCGTTCGTGGGGTGGGGTCGTCAGCGGCGCAGGGCGCGGTCGAGGTCCTCGAGCAGGTCCTCGGGGTCCTCCAGCCCCACCGACAGGCGCAGGACGGCGTCCGACAGGCCGATGGCGGCGCGTCCCTGCTCGCCGAGGCGGCGGTGGGTCGTGGTGGCGGGGTGGGTGGCCAGCGACTTGGCGTCGCCGAGGTTGTTGGAGATGTCGATGACGCCGAGGCGGTCCAGGACCTCGAAGGCGCGTTCCTTGCCGCGGCCGTCGGGCGCGTCGAGCTCGAACGTGACGACGGTCCCACCGAGCTCCATCTGCCGCTTCGCCAGATCGAACTGCGGGTGCGAGGGCAGCAGGGGGTAGCGCACCCAGCGGATCCCCGGGGCGGCCTCGAGGTGCTCGGCGATGCGCAGGGCGGTGGCCGCGGAGTGCCGCACCCGCAGCCCGAGGGTCTCCAGGCCCTTGGCCAGCGTCCAGGCGTTGAAGGGGCTCAGGGTCGGGCCGGTGTGCCGGGTCAGTTCCCGGAACCGCCCGTCGATGAACTCCGTGGTCCCCAGGACGGCCCCGCCCATGACGCGGCCCTGCCCGTCGATGTGCTTGGTGGCGGAGTAGACGACCACGTCCGCGCCGAAGCGCAGCGGTCGCTGCCCCACCGGGCTGGCGAACGCGTTGTCCACCACCACGACCGCACCGGCCGCGTGGGCGAGCTGCGTCACCGCCTCGACGTCCACGAGGGTCTGCATGGGGTTCGCCGGCGTCTCGAAGAACACCGCCTGCGCGGGCGTGGCCAGCGCCCGCTCCCACTGCGCGAGGTCCTCGCCGTCGACGAACTCCGTCGTCACGCCCCAGCGGGGCAGGATCTCGTCGAGGATCACGTAGCAGGAGCCGAACAAGCTGCGGGCGGCCACGACGCGGTCCCCCGCGCCGAGCAGCGCGCCGAGGGCGTAGAACACCGCGGACATGCCGCTGGCCAGGCCGTAGCAGGCCTCGGCGCCCTCCAGCAGCCGCAACCGCTCGGTGAACACCGACACCGTCGGGTTGCCGTAGCGGGAGTAGACGTAGCGGTCGACCTCACCGGTGAACGCCGCCTCCGCTGCGGCGGCGGAGTCGTAGACGTAACCGGAGGTGAGGTACATCGCCTCGGAGGTCTCCTCGAACCCCGAGCGGGACAGGCCACCGCGCACGGCGGTGGTGTCGGGGCGCCAGGGGTTCGGCTGCCGATCGGTCACGACTGCCTCCACGGCAGGCCCTGCGCGCGCCAGCCGGCGCCGCCGCGGTGGCCGTGCTCGTCGAGGTCGCCCTCGAAACCGTCCAGGACGTTGTAGCTGGGGCCGATGCCCGCCGCGGTGGCGGCGGTGGCCGCGCCCACGGAGCGCTTGCCGGAGCGGCACAGGAACACCACCGGGTCGCGGTGGCCCGGCCCGACGCCGGCCCGCTCCAGCTCCGCCAGGAACCGCGCCCCGGGCGCGTCCTCCTCCACGGGCAGCCAGGAGGCGAAGACCGGTGGTCTGCGCAACGCGGCTGCGTCGGGCACCCCGACGTACGTCCACTCCGCCTCGGTGCGGACGTCCACGAGGACGGCGTCGCCGTCGTCACGCAGCAGTTCGAACGCCTCACGCGGGGTGAGGTCGCCGGCGTAGCTCACGAAGCCTCCATCGGTCCTGGCATGAGCACCCTCCCGAGGGGGGTTGCTGCGGCGTCGTCGAGCCAGGTCTCTCGGCCGCTCTGGATGGTCCGGCCAGCCTAGGGCATCGCGGCCCGTGCCCGGGGCACGCTCCCCCGGGTCAGGACGCGGGCAGTTCCTGCCCGGGGCAGCCGGCCAGGACGCCGGCCATCGCGCCGTGCTCGGCGGGCGTCACCCACAACCCCCAGGCGCTCTTGACGGCGACCTGCCGCGCGACGTACTCGCACTCCCCCTCGGGCGGCAGCCACTGCGAGGCGTCGTCGTCACCCTTGGCCCCGTTCAGCGAGCCGTCCACGGCCAGCAGCTCCAGGGGGTCGTTGGCGAAGCGGACCCGCTCGTCCTCGGTGAACGCCTGCGCGCCGGTGCGCCAGGCGGCCGCCAGCGCCACGACGTGGTCGATCTGCACCTCGGCGCTGGTGTCCTCGCCGCGCCGGAAGGCGATCTCCTCGCCGGAGTACGGGTCCTGCAGCGTGCCGGACAGGACGGTGCAGCCGTCCTGCGCGAGGCGGACGTCGTCCAGGTCGCGCAGCAGGACGTCGTCGCGGGTGCGGCAGCCGTTGTCGTCGACGTCGACCCAGCTGGAGCCGAAGCGGGTGCGCTGGTAACCGGCGGAGGGGGCGGCCTCGCGCACCGGCAGGCCGGCCAGCGCCTCGGCCGCGCCACCGGTGGCGGACCGCTGCTCCGGCTGCGCGGCGCCGCCGGTCAGGGCCCGCCACAGCGCGAGCGCCAGCACCAGGACCAGCAGCGGCACGAGGATCGCCGCCGAGGCACCGGAGCGACGTGCGCGCACGAGCACCCCCCATCCCCGGGGACGACGAAGGGGGCCTGCACGCGCAGGCCCCCTCCAGAACGCTCCCGCAGTTGGACTCGAACCAACAACCTGCCGGTTAACAGCCGGCTGCTCTGCCAATTGAGCTATGCGGGACCACCACCGGGTGAACCCCCGGCGACAGCACGTCAACCGTACCAGCCGCGACCGGGTGCCTGCGCCCGGGCCGCACCGCGCGCGAGGGCCCGGGCGCGACCATCAGGCCCCCTGGGCGCGCTCCTGCCAGGCCCGGCGCGCCGCCTCCAGCCTGAACAGCTCGGCCGAGGCCTCCTGGTACTCCTGCGGGTGCGCGGAGGCGTCGATGCTCCACAGCCGGCGCTTGGCGTCGGCGACCGCACGGGTGGCCGCCTGCCCGGCCAGCGAGGCCACCAGCGAGCGCCCCCAGCGCTCCATCCCCTCCTCGTCGGTGACCGGCAGCTCGGCCACGGCGAGCTCCTGCACGAGCCCGGCCACCGGGCCGTCGGCGTACTGCAGCACCGCCTCGACCCAGCCGGGGCCCTGCGGCGCCTCCAGCGGACCCCCGGCAGCGGTGACGGCGTCGTGCACGGCGCGGTGCCCCGGCGCGCTGAAGGTGTCCGCGGCCAGGCCGGTGAAGTCCTCCGCGACCACCCACGGGGCCTGCAGCACGCTCGCCAGGACCCACCGCTCCAGCTGCACGACGGCGTCGTTCACCGCGGGGGCCGGCGGCGGCGCGGGGGCGGGCTCGGCGCTCCTGCTCTCGCGCCCGCTGCGCCCCGCGCGGCCGCCGGCGTGGCGGCGCACCCGGTCCAGCACGAAGCGCTCGTCGAGGAAACCCGTCCACCGGTCCAGGTTCACCGCGTAGCGCTGGCGCAGGCCGCTGTCGCGGATGCCCGCGACGATCGGTGCGGCGGCGTCCAGGGCCGCCAGCCGGCCCGCCTCGCTGCCGAGGTCGAAGCGGGAGATGGTCGAGCGGATCGCGAACTCGAACAGCGGCACCCGGCCGGCCACCAGGGCCGCCACCGCGGCGTCGCCGGAGGACAGGCGCAGGTCGCACGGGTCCTGACCGGACGGCTCGACCGCCACGTACGTCTGCGCGGTGAAGCGCTCCTCCAGCTCGAAGGCCCGCAGCGCGGCCTTCTGCCCCGCCGCGTCGCCGTCGAAGGTGAAGACGACCTCCGCGGAGCCGGCCGCGTCGCCGAGCATGCGCTGGACGATGCGGGCGTGCTCCTCGCCGAACGCGGTGCCGCACGTGGCGACCGCGGTGGTCACGCCCGCCAGGTGGCAGGCCATCACGTCGGTGTAGCCCTCCACCACGACGACCTGCTTGGTGCGGGCGATGTCGCGCTTGGCGAGGTCCAGGCCGTACAGGGCCTGGGACTTCTTGTAGACCGGGGTCTCGGGCGAGTTGAGGTACTTGGCGTCGATGCGGTCGTCGTCGAAGAGGCGGCGCGCGCCGAAGGCGACGGTGTGGCCGCTGACGTCGCGGATGGGCCAGACCAGGCGGCCGCGGAAGCGGTCGTACAGCCCGCGCTGCCCCTGCCCGGCCAGGCCGGAGGTGGTCAGCTCCTCCTCGGTGAAGCCCGCCGCGCGCAGGTGGCGCAGCAGCGCCTCGCCGCCGGCGGGCGCGAAGCCGACCCCGAAGCGGGCGGCGGCCTCGCGGCTGAAGCCGCGCTCGGCCAGGAAGCGGCGGGCGGTCTCGGCGGGGCCGGGCTGCTCCAGCTGCCCGGCGTAGAACGCCTCGGCCGCGCGGTGCGCCTCCAGCAGCCGCTGGCGCTGGCCGGCCCCCTGCGCCCCGGCCGGGCGCTTGCCGGGGCGGCCGCCGTCGTCGACGTAGCGCAGCTGCACGCCGGCGCGCTCGGCCAGGCGCTCGACGGCCTCGGTGAACGTGGTGCCGTCGATGCGCCGGACGAACTCGATGGCGTCACCGCCCTCGCCGCAGCCGAAGCAGTGCCAGCGGCCCACGGCCGGGCGGACGGTGAAGCTGGGGGTGCGCTCGTCGTGGAAGGGGCACAGCCCCTTGAAGGACCCCACGCCGCCGGGGCGCAGCGTCACCTGCTCGGCGACCACCTCGTCGATGCGGACGCGCTCCTTGACCGCGCGCAGGTCGTCGGGGTGGATGAGACCTGGCACGCGCCGGAGTCTAGGCGCGGGCGCCGACAGGCCCGAGCCGACGCCGGCCGCGCGCGCGGGTGGCAGGATCGACCCCCGTGAGCAGTGACGAGCAGCGGGGCGAGCGCGCACCCGGCGGCGGCAGCGACCGGGCCTGGGGCTTCCGCACCCGCGCCGTGCACGCCGGCGCGGTGCCGGAGCCGACGACGGGCGCGCGGGCCGTGCCGATCTTCCAGACCACCAGCTTCGTGTTCGAGGACGCCGCCGACGCGGCCAACCTCTTCGCCCTGCAGAAGTACGGCAACATCTACAGCCGCATCTCCAACCCCACCGTCGCGGCGCTGGAGGAGCGGATGGCCTCCCTGGAGGGCGGCCTGGGCGCGCTGGCGTGCAGCTCCGGGCAGTCCGCGGAGTTCCTGACCTTCGCGGCGCTGGCCGGTGCCGGTGACCAGATCGTCGCCTCGAACAACCTCTACGGCGGCACCGTCACCCAGCTGGACGTGACGCTGCGCCGCTTCGGCGTGGACACCGTCTTCGTGGAGCCGGAGGCCGACGCGGTGCGCGCGGCGATCACGGAGAAGACGCGGTTCGTGTTCACCGAGCTGGTGGCCAACCCCTCCACGGTGGTCGCGGACGTCAGGGCGCTGGCCGACGTCGCCCACGAGGCGGGCATCCCGCTGGTCGTCGACGCCACGACCGCCACCCCCTACCTGTGCCGGCCGATCGAGCACGGCGCGGACATCGTCATCCACTCCGCCACCAAGTTCCTCGGCGGGCACGGCACCACCCTCGGCGGCGTCGTCGTGGACGCCGGCACCTTCCCCTGGGACAACGGGAAGTTCCCCGCCATGACCGAGCCGGTCGCCAGCTACGGCGGCCTGAGCTGGTGGGGCAACTTCGCCGAGTACGGGTTCCTCACCAAGCTGCGCAGCGAGCAGCTGCGCGACATCGGCGCCACCCTGGCCCCGCACTCGGCGTTCCTGCTGCTCATGGGGGTCGAGACGCTGCCGCAGCGCATGCGCGAGCACGTCGCCAACGCGCGCCGGGTGGCGCAGTGGCTGGAGGCGGACGAGCGCGTCAGCTGGGTGCGCTACTCCGGCCTGCCCTCGCACCCGCACTTCGAGCGTGCGCAGCGCTACCTGCCGGAGGGGCCCGGCGCGGTGTTCTCCTTCGGCGTCGCCGGTGGCCGCGCCGCCGGGGAGCGGTTCATCGAGAACTGCCAGCTGTGCTCGCACCTGGCGAACATCGGCGACGCGCGCACCCTCGTGCTGCACCCGGCCTCCACGACCCACCAGCAGCTCTCGCCGGCGCAGCTGCAGGCGGCCGGGGTGCCGGAGGACCTGGTCCGCATCAGCGTCGGGCTGGAGGACGTCGAGGACGTGCTGTGGGACCTGGACCAGGCGCTGACCGCCGCGACGAAGGGGGCTTCGCGGTGAGCGGGCACGAGGGCGCGAGCACCCCCACCGGGGCCCCCGCCGGGGCGATCGGCGACACCGGCAGCGTCGCCGCCCGGCCGCAGGAGCCTGCCGCACCGGCCACCGGTGCGAAGGACGCCGCGCCCGTGCGTGCCGCCGGCGGCTGGACGCCGCCCACCCCCGGGCAGCGGCTGTCGATCCTGCGGCGCACCCGGACGGTGGCGGTCCTGGGCGCGTCGAACAAGCCGTCGCGCGCGTCGTACTTCGTGGGCACCTACCTGCTGGCCAGCTCCGACTACGAGGTGTGGTTCGTCAACCCGAACGAGCGGGAGGTGCTGGGCCGGCCCGCGTACCCGTCGCTGGCGGAGCTGCCGGGCGTGCCGGACGTCGTGGACGTCTTCCGCCGGCCCAGCCAGCTGGGCGCGGCGCTCGACGAGACGCTCGCGGTGGGCTCGCCGGTGCTGTGGCTGCAACTGGGCCTGTCGGACGACGAGGTGGCCCGCCGCGGTCACGAGGCGGGCACCACCGTGGTGATGAACCGGTGCCTGAAGATCGAGCACGCCCGCTTCCACGGGGGCCTGCACCTGGCCGGCTTCGACACCGGGGTCATCTCCGCGCGGCGCCGGGCGCGCTGAGGGATCCCCAGACCGCGGGACGGGCCGGCGGTCCACAGGGGAGCGCGCGGGGCGGAGGGCGGTGAGGTCCGCGCCCCTACGGTCCCCCCTCGTGCACCCCTCCCCCGCCGGCGCAGCGCCGTGGCCCCCACCACCCCCACCGTCCCCGCGCGCAGCGCCCCGGCGCCGGGGTCGCGACGCCCTGCTGGTGGCCGCCGGCGCGGCGGGCACCGCGGAAGTGCTCGCGCTCGGCGGCGCCGCCTTCGGCGCCTGGGCGGTGCTGGGGAGCTCCGGCGGCTACGCCGCGACGCTGCGCTCCTCGGAGTCGATCGAGCTGACGCGCGCCGGGCAGTGGCCGGTGGGCACCTGCCTGGAGCGCACCGCGGACGTCTACCGGCCCGCCGGGTGCGCCGGGGAGCACGGCGCCGAGGTGGTGCTGGCGAGCCCGGTGATCGCCGGGCACCTCGAGCGGGCGCGCCGCGAGGGCGCGAACGCGTTCTGCGCGACGGCCGTGGCCGCGCTCGCCGAGCGCCGCGGCCTGCCGCCCGGCTCGGTCACGCACGCGTCCGCCTGGCCCGGTGACGACGCGCGCGACGCGGGCGAGCAGCAGGTGCGCTGCCTGCTGGTGGGCGTGGGGCAGCCCCTGGTGGGGTCCCTGACCACCGGGACGCTGCGCGACCCGTTCGAGCCCGTGCCCCTGGAGTGAGCCCCGCCGGAGCCCGGCGCTCAGGTGAGGCGGGCGTGCCAGGCCAGGGCGGAGACGTCGGTGAGCGAGGCGACCTGGTCGACCACCACGCGCAGCCGCGCCGCGTCGTCGGCCGCGGCGAGGTGGTCCTCGCGGAAGGGCGGTTCCAGCACCTCGGCGCCGCGCTCGACCAGGGCGGTGAGCAGCTCCAGCAGCAGCTCGCGCTGGCGGGCGTAGAACGGCTGGCGCTCCTGCGCGCTCATGACGAACGTGGCGGCCACGCCCTTGAGCACGGCCACCTCCAGCACCGTCTCCGCCGGGACTTCCACGTCGGCGGCGTAGCGGGTCAGCGGCCCGTCGCCGTGGCGGGCGCGGGTGGCGTCCTGGGCGGCGTTGGCGAAGCGGCCGATGAGCTGGCTGGTCATGTCCTTCAGCGCCGCCAGGTGCCGGCGTCCGCCGAACACCTCCCCGGGCTGCTCGTGCGCCCAGAACGGCAGCCCGGACAAGCGGGTCAGGGCCTCGTCGACGGCCTCGTCGCTCGCGTCCGGGACGTACCAGTCGCGCACCTGCGCGGCGACGCGGGCGCGGGTCTCGCGCTCGCGCAACCAGTCGAGGCGCACGTGGCCGGCGACCACGGCGTCCTCCACGTCGTGGACGCTGTAGGCGACGTCGTCGGCGAAGTCCATGACCTGCGCCTCCACGCAGGGACGGTTCTGCGGCGAGCCGTCGCGCAGCCACGCGAAGACCTCCGCGTCGTCGGCGTAGGCACCGAACTTCGAGGTGGCCCGCGGCGCACTCCCGTGCAGCCACGGGTACTTCGTGGCCGCGTCGAGGCTGGCCCGGGTCAGGTTCAGCCCGACGGGCGAGCCGTCGGCGGCGACCGTCTTGGGTTCCAGCCGGGTCAGCAGCCGCAGGGTCTGCGCGTTGCCCTCGAAGCCGCCGACGGCTGCGGCCGCCTCCGCCAGGGCCCGCTCGCCGTTGTGCCCGAAGGGCGGGTGCCCCAGGTCGTGGGCCAGGCAGGCGGTGTCCACCACGTCCGGGTCGCACCCCAGCGCCGCGCCCAGCTCGCGGCCCACCTGGGCGACCTCCAGGGAGTGGGTCAGGCGGTTGCGCACGAAGTCGTCGGTGCCCGGGCCGACGACCTGCGTCTTGGCGGCCAGGCGGCGCAGCGCCGAGGAGTGCAGCACGCGGGCGCGGTCGCGGGCGAACGCGCTGCGGCGGTGGGTCTTGGGCGGTTCGGCGGCCCAGCGCTCGGTGTCCGAGGACGTGTAGCCGCGCTGGTGCCCGTCGCGCTCGCTCACCCTCAGCCCCCCGAGACCGACAGCTCGGCCTGGCGCACGACCTCGGCGGCGGCGCCGGACAGGGCGCGGTCGTCCAGCCAGCCCTCCGGCAGCGCCACCCGCTGCGGGGAACCGGCCCGCCCGCGCGAGCCCTCCGCCGCGACGCCCGGGTAGGGCTGGTCCAGGTCCAGGGAGGCGAGCAGCTCGTCGAGGGCGGCGAGGGAGTCCACCAGGCCCAGCCTCGCGCGCAGGTCCCCGCCGACGACGTAGCCCTTGAAGTACCAGGCCACGTGCTTGCGCACGTCGCGGCAGGCGCGCAGCTCGTCGCCGTAGTGCTCCACCAGCAGCTCGGCGTGCCGGCGCAGGGCCGCGGCGACGGTGCGCAGGCCGGGACGCACCCGCTCCGGGCGGCCGGCGAAACCGGCTTCCAGGTCGGTGAACAGCCACGGCCGGCCCAGGCAGCCGCGACCGACGACGACACCGTCGCACCCGGTGCGGCGCACCATCTCCAGCGCGTCCTCGGCGCTCCAGACGTCCCCGTTGCCCAGGACGGGGATCGTGGTGACGGCCTCCTTCAGCCGGGCGATCGCCTCCCAGTCGGCCTGGCCGGAGTAGTGCTGGGAGGCGGTGCGCCCGTGCAGGGCGACGGCCGCGGCGCCCTCGCGCTCGGCGGTGCGCCCGGCCTCCAGGTAGGTGAGGTGGTCGTCGTCGATGCCCTTGCGCATCTTCACCGTCAGCGGGACCCCGCCCCGGGACGCCTCGCGCACCGCGCCGGCGACGATGTCGCGGAACAGCTCCGCCTTCCAGGGCAGCGCCGCTCCCCCGCCCTTGCGGGTCACCTTGGGCACGGGGCAGCCGAAGTTCAGGTCGACGTGGTCGGCGAGGTCCTCCTGCACCACCATCCGCACCGCGGCGGCGACGGTGGCCGGGTCCACCCCGTACAGCTGCAGGCTGCGGGGGCGCTCGTCGGCGGTGAAGGTCACCAGGCGCATCGACTCCGGGGTGCGCTCGACCAGTGCCCGGGAGGTGACCATCTCGGAGACGTAGAAGCCCTCGCCGTGCTCGCGGCACAGCTGCCGGTAGGCGGCGTTGGTGATGCCGGCCATGGGCGCCAGGACCACGGGGGTCGCGGACACGTGCGGGCCGATGCGCAGGGGCGCGACCGCCGGGGCGTGCACCGGGACGTCGAGGAGGCTCACCCCTCCATGATGACGGCCCCCGGGACCTGCCCGTCGCCACCCCGCCGCTCCCCGTCCCGCTCGGGGCCGTGCCCGGCGCTCCGCGGCTCGTCCGGGGAGCGGAACACCTCGGCGATGTCGATGCCGGTGGTCCGCTTGAGCACCTCCAGCGTCTCCTGCAGGTTGGTGCCCACCGAGCGGCTCAGGGCGCCGGCGCCGTCGTTGGAGATGACGGTGAGGTCCTTGATGCCGGCGATGGGGCTGGCCAGCGCCTGCGCGACCTGGGGCAGGACCTCCAGGGCGCGCTGCGTCAGCGCGGCCTCCCCGAACTCCCGCAGCGCCCGCGCCTCCTTCTGCAGCGCCTCGGCCTTGGCGGCACCCGTGGCGGACAGGGCCTCGGCCTGCGCCTGGCCCTCCAGGCGCACGGCGTTCGCGTCGGCCGTGCGGCGCTCCAGCTCGGCCTCGGCGGAGAGACGGACCCGGGCCGCCTCGGCCTCGGCGGACAGGCGGACCCGCTCGGCCTCGGCCTGCGCGGCGGCCACGGACGCCTGCTGCTCCGCCTCGGCGGACAGCACGCGCGCGGTCTTCTGCGCCATCGCCTGCTGCTCGGCCTCGTAGCGGCGGGCGTCGGCGGGCTTGCGCACCTCGGTGTCGAGGTTGCGCTCGGTCAGCTCGGCCTGGCGCTGCGCCACCCGCTCCTGCTCCATCAGGACCTGCTGCTGCGCGGCGGCCTCGGCCAGGCGGCCGGCGGCGTCGGCCTCGGCGGCGGCCTTGTCCTGGTCGGCGCGGAACTGCGCCTGCTGCAGCGCCAGGTCGCGCTGCGCCTGGGCGATCTTCGCGTCGGACAGCGCCTGGGCCTGCTGGGCCTCCTGCGCGTTGTTCGCCTCGGCGATCTCGGCGGCGCGGCGGGCGTTGGCCGCCTCGGGCCGGCCCAGGTCCTGCAGGTAGTTGCCGTCGTCGCTGACGTCCTGGATCTGCAGGGTGTCCAGCACCAGGCCCTGGTTGTTCAGGCTGGTGACGGCCTCCTCCTCGACCTGGCGGGCGAAGGCCACGCGGTCGCGGATGATCTCCTCCACGGTCAGGGTGCCGATGACGCCGCGCAGGCTGCCGGCGAGGACCTCCTGCGTGAAGGGCTCGATCTCCCCCTGCTGCTGCAGGAAGCGCTGGGAGGCGGCGCGCACGAAGTCCTCGGTGCCGCCGACCTTGACGATGGCCACCCCGTCCACGTTGAGCCGGATGCCCTGGCGGGAGACCGCCCCGCGGATGGAGATGGGGATGCGCACCGAAGCCAGGGACAGGCGGTGCGCCTGCTGCACGAGCGGCTTGACGAAGACGCCGGCGCCCATGACGACCTTCTGGCCGGACAGGTCGGTGGTCACCTCCCCGGTCTGGGGGTTCGTGACCGGCCGGCCCTTCTTGCCGACGATGATCAGCGCCTCGGACGGGCTGGCGATCTTGTACCGGGCCTTGACGACGACGAACGCCACCAGGGCCAGCAGGACCAGCACCCCGACGACGACCGCGGTGACGACGATGTCCATCCCACTCCGTTCCCGAACGGACCGGAGCGGCTGGCGCCGGCGCCGGCGGGCGCCCCGAGGCGCCTGCCGGGAACCCTAGTGGCCCGGCGCGGGTGCGGGCGGGGACCCGGCGGACTCGGCGTGCCGCCCCGCGCAGCGGAGCGGCACGCCGGGTCAGCGGAACAGCCGCAGCGGGACCGCGTCGGCCATCGCCCGCATCCCTGCGTCGTTGGGGTGCAGGTGGTCGCCGGAGTCGTAGCGGGGGTTCAGCCGCCGGTGCTCGCGCGGGTCGCGCAGGGCGGCGTCGAAGTCGACGACGGCGTCGTACTCGCCGCTGGTGCGGATCCAGTGGTTGACCTGCGCGCGCGCCGCCTCGTTCTCCTCGCTGAAGAAGCCGAGGGTGTCGCCCTCGAACGGCAGGATCGTCCCGCCGATCGCCTTGATGCCGAGCTGGTGGGCGCGGGCGATGAGCTGGCGGTGCGCGTCGACGATCTGCTGGGCGGTGACGGTCTCGGACTCCGGCGCGGAGGTGCCGGGGTGGCCGAGGTCGTTGACGCCCAGCAGGACCACCAGGTACTCCGCACCCGGCTGGGCGGCCACGTCGCGGTCGAAGCGGCGCAGCGCGCTCTCGCCGAAGAAGGCCGCGTACCCCTCCGCGGGCGAGCCGGCCGGCGGGTTCGGGTCGTGCAGCAGGCGGTTGCCGCTGACGCCCTCGTTCAGCACGCCGCGGTCGGGGAAACCCCTCGCCTCGCGCAACCGCTCGGCCAGCAGGTCCGGCCAGCGCCGGTTCGCGCCGCGGGTGGTCTCCGCGCCGTCGGTGATGGAGTCGCCGAGGGCGACGATCGCGGCGGCGCGGTCGCGCTCGGGCGCCAGCACGCTGACACCGGAGAGGAACACCCACTGCCCCACCGTGGCGGTGGGCGTGACGCTCGCCGCGCCCGTGACGTCGCCCGCCGCGACGACGTTGTCCTGGTAGGGGAAGGCGTGCACGGTGGTGACCGGGGTGGCCTCGGGCAGGTGGATGCTGACGACGAGGTCGCCGCCGTCGGGCAGGTCCAGCTGCACGGGGTCGCTGAGCAGCGGCGCTCCGGCCGGGACGGTCGTGGACGTGCTGCCGCCGAAGGTGAGCGTGCGGTCGGTGCCGGGCAGCACGTCGGTGCCGGTGGAGCCGTCGCGCAGGCCGACGTGCGCCTCGCCGATGAGCAGCGGGGTCTCGCCGAACTCGTTGGTGAAGCGCACCTGCAGGCTGCCGCCGCCGATGCTGGTGCGCACCACCTGCCGGACGGTCTGGTCCTGCAGGACGGTGACGCCGGAGGCGGGCACGGCGGTGGGCACGCTCGCCCAGGTGCCGATCCACTCCCCGCCGGTGCCGCGGCCGTGGGCGGCCCTCGCGGCGACCGAGGGCTCCGGGGCGGCGGAGGTGGCGGTGCCGGCGCCGAGCACGAGGGCACCGGTGAGCAGGGCGACGGCGCGCAGGCGCCGGGTGCGCCGGGCGCTCACCGGTGCGCTCCCCGCGGCGCGTGCTTCGCGGGGAGGGTGAAGCGCCAACCGGCGGCCCTCAGCTCGGGGACGAGCGTGGCGACCGCGTCGACGGTGCCGCTGCGGTCGCCGCCGCCGTCGTGCACGAGGATCACCGAGCGCGGCACCAGGCGCTCGCGCACGCGCTGGGCGATCAGCTCCGCGCCGGGCTCCTCCCAGTCGGCCACGTCGAAGGTCCAGCCCAGCGCTTCCATGCCCATCCGGTCGGCCACCTGCGCGCTCACGCCCCAGGAGCCGTAGGGGGCGCGGAAGTAGGGGATGTCGGCGCCGGGCACGGCCCAGCGGATGAGCGCGCTGGTGGCTTCCAGGTCGGCACGCACCTGCTCGGGCGTGGACGTCCCCAGGTCGTCGTGGCGGATCGAGTGGTTGCACAGCACGTGACCCTCGGCGGCGATGCGGCGCACGAGGTCGGGGTCGGCCAGCACCCGGTCGCCCTGCAGGCAGAAGACGGCCTTGACCCGGTGGGCGCGCAGGACGTCGAGCAGTCGCTCGGTGTCGGCCCCGTTCGGGCCGTCGTCGAAGGTGAGCGCGACGGACTGGCCGCCGCCGCGCGCGGTGGTGATCGGCTCGGGGGCGGGACGGCCGGCCTGCGCCGGCACGGCGGGAGCCGCGGTGAGCGCACCCAGGGTCAGGGCGGCGGCGGCGACCAGGCGGCGGGTGGCGCGCGAACGGGTGGTGCGGAGCACGGAGAGTTCCACGGAGCTACCTCCTCGTAGCTGAGCTGGGGCTGTGAACGTACGGCCCCGCCCCGATTACCGCAAGGTTTCCGGAAGGTTCGGCGACGAGAACGGCGCCGCCCCGCCGCAGCGGGACGGCGCCGTCGGCACCGTGGCGGGTCAGGCCCCCAGGAGCCTGCTGCCCAGCCAGCCGGCGACCTGGTCCAGCGCCACCCGCTCCTGCGCCATCGTGTCGCGCTCGCGGATGGTCACCGCCTGGTCCTCCAGGGTGTCGAAGTCGACGGTGATGCAGTACGGGGTGCCGACCTCGTCGTGGCGGCGGTAGCGCCGCCCGATCGCACCGGCGTCGTCGAACTCGATGTTCCAGTGCTTGCGCAGCTCCGCGGCCAGGTCGCGCGCCTTGGGCGAGAGCTGCTCGTTGCGCGAGAGCGGGAACACCGCGGCCTTGACCGGGGCCAGGCGGTGGTCCAGCCGCAGGACGGTGCGCTTGTCCACCCCGCCCTTGGTGTTGGGCGCCTCGTCCTCGGAGTACGCGTCCACCAGGAAGGCCATGAGCGAGCGCGTCAGGCCCGCGGCGGGCTCGATGACGTAGGGGGTCCAGCGCTCGCCCTTGGCCTGGTCGAAGTAGGACAGGTCCACGCCGGACTCGCGCGAGTGCGTCGCCAGGTCGTAGTCGGTGCGGTTGGCGACGCCCTCCAGCTCGCCCCACTCCGAGCCGGTGAACCCGAAGCGGTACTCGATGTCCACGGTCCGCTTGGAGTAGTGCGACAGCTTCTCCGCCGGGTGCTCGAAGAAGCGCAGGTTGCCCGGGTCGATGCCCAGGCCGACGTACCAGGACATGCGCTCGTCGAGCCAGTACTGGTGCCACTGCTCGTCGGTGCCGGGCTCGACGAAGAACTCCATCTCCATCTGCTCGAACTCGCGGGTCCGGAAGATGAAGTTGCCCGGGGTGATCTCGTTGCGGAAGCTCTTGCCGATCTGGCCGATGCCGAACGGGGGCTTCTTGCGCGCCGAGCCCATGACGTTGGCGAAGTTCACGAAGATGCCCTGGGCGGTCTCGGGCCGCAGGTAGTGCAGGCCCTCCTCGTCGTCCACGGCACCGAGGTAGGTCTTCATCAGGCCGGAGAAGTTCCGCGGTTCGGTCCACTGCCCGCGCACGCCGGTGTCGGGGTCGACGACGTCGGCCAGGCCGTTGGCCGGCGGGTGGCCGTGCTTGGCCTCGTACGCCTCCAGCAGGTGGTCGGCGCGGTAGCGCTTGTGCGTGACGAGCGACTCCACCAGCGGGTCGGTGAAGACCTCGACGTGGCCGGAGGCCTCCCACACCCGCCGCGGCAGGATCACGGAGGAGTCCAGGCCGACGACGTCGTCGCGGGAGGAGACCATCGTGCGCCACCACTGGCGCTTGATGTTCTCCTTCAGCTCCACGCCCAGCGGGCCGTAGTCCCAGGCGGAGCGGGTGCCGCCGTAGATCTCCCCGCTGGGGAAGACGAACCCGCGGCGCTTGGCGAGGTTGGTGACGGCGTCGAGGCGGGAGGCGGAGCTGGACTGTGCCACGCGGGATCTCCATCCGGCTGGGTGTCGGCGGACCTGGCCGCGCCGGGTGCGGCGCGGCGCCCCGCCCGGTGGCGGGGCGCTGGCGAGGCTACGCGCTGGGCGGACGGGCCCGCCGCCCGGGCGGGGCGTGACGTACAGTCGCCAGGCGCCACCCACCCCGGTCGCAGGTCGCGCCGGCGAGCCGCGAGAGGAGCAGCCGTGAGCACCCCGGCCCGCCGGTCCACCAAGCAGCGCTCGGCCGTCTCCGCGGCCCTGGACGAGGCCGACGCGTTCGTCTCCGCCCAGGACCTGCACGCCCGGCTGCGCGCCCGCGGCGACAGCGTGGGCCTGGCCACCGTCTACCGGGCCCTGCAGGCCCTCGCCGAGGACGGCGACGTGGACGTGCTGCGCACCGACGACGGCGAGGCCGTCTACCGCCGCTGCAGCACCGGGCACCACCACCACCTGGTGTGCCGCTCGTGCGGGCGCACGGTGGAGGTGGAGGGGCCGACCGTGGAGTCGTGGGCGCGCCGGGTGGGCGCCGAGCACGGGTTCACCCAGGTGGAGCACGTCGTCGAGGTCTTCGGGGTCTGCGCGCCGTGCAGCGCGCGGGGCTGAGGCCCGCCGCAGCAGCCTGCGCGGCGCGCCGTGGTCCGGCCCCGTGCCCGGCCGCGGCGGTGACGCCCGGTAACGTCGCCTGCCGACCCCTGACGACCCACCCCCGGGAGACCACGTGAACCGCTCCGAACTCATCACCGCCGTCGCCGAGCGCAGCGGCGTCTCGCAGTCCGATGCCGACGCGGTGCTCGGCGCCTTCGGCGACGTGCTGCTGGAGGCCGTCGCCAAGGGCGACACCGTCAAGCTGCCCGGCCTGATGACCGTCGAGCGCGTCGAGCGCGCCGCCCGCACCGGCCGCAACCCGCGCACCGGCGAGACGCTGGAGATCGCGGCGTCCTTCGGCGCCAAGCTGACCGCCGGCTCCAAGCTCAAGGCCGCCGCCACGGGCGCCTGAGGCCCGCGGCCCGCGGTGACCCGGGCCGCCGAGCACCGCCCCCGGGTTCCCCCGGGCGGCGCGCACGCGCAACACTGCACGGCGCCGCGCCCGCCCGGGCCGGCGCCCGGCGGTCCGGGCACCGCAGGCAGTCCGAGCAGCAGCAACGTGACGGGGTCAGCGTCGACGCCGCACCCGCAGGGAGGCGAAGGCAGGCAGTCATGAGCACGCGCACCGAAACCCCCACCCACGGTCCCCTGGCCGTCGACGGCGTCTCCTCCGACGAGGGCCACGCCGCGCTGCGCGCCTCCGTGCGCCGGCTGGGCGAGCTCCTCGGCGAGTCCCTGACCCGCCACGAGGGCACCGACCTCCTCGACCTCGTCGAGCAGGTGCGGGCGCTGGCCCGCGAGCCCGACCACGGCGCCAAGCTGGCGCAGCTGCTGTCCGGTGTGGACGACCGCACCGCCATCGTGCTGGCCCGGGCGTTCACCGCCTACTTCCAGCTGGCCAACGCCTCCGAGCAGCTGCACCGCGGCCTGGAGCTGTCCCGCCAGCCCAGCGGCGGGCTGGACACCGCGCTGGAGCGGCTGCGGGGCGCCGTCGCGGCCGGTGAGGCCGACCCGCGCGAGGTGCGCGAGGTCCTGGGCCGGCTGCAGCTGCGGCCGGTGTTCACCGCCCACCCCACCGAGTCCAGCCGCCGCTCGGTGCTGGACCTGCTGCTGCGCATCACCGCCAACGTGGAGGCCTCCGAGGACCCGCAGCAGCGCCCCACCGACGCCCTGCGCGGGCAGCGGCGCCTCGCCGAGCTGGTGGACCTGCTGTGGCAGACCGACGAGCTGCGCGTGGAGCGCCCCCGCCCGGCGGACGAGGCGCGCTCGGCCCTGCACTACCTGCGCACGCTGGCCGGCGACGTGCTGCCGGACCTGCTGGAGGACCTCGACGTGGGCCTGGCCGGTGCCGGGCTGGACCTGCCGGCGGGGGCGCGCCCCCTGCGCTTCGGCAGCTGGGTCGGCGGCGACCGCGACGGCAACCCCAACGTCACCCCCGAGGTGACGCTGGAGGTGCTGGGCCTCATGCACGACGCGGCGCTGGACGTGCTGGTCTCCGCCGTGCGCGAGCTGCGCACGGAGCTGGCCGCCTCCACCCAGATCGTGGGGGTGTCCGGGGAGCTGGCGGCCCTGCTGGAGCGCGACGCGCGCCTGATGCCGGAGGTGCGCGCCGACCGCGAGCGCCTCAACGGCGAGGAGCCGTACCGCTTCGAGCTGTCGTACGTGCTGGCCCGCCTGGAGGGCACCCGCGCCCGGCTGCGCTCGGGCTCCGAGCACGTCGAGGGCCTGGACTACGCCGGCCCGGAGGAGTTCCTCGCCGAGCTGCGGCTGCTGCAGGACTCCCTGCGCGCCAACGAGGGCGCGCTGGTCGCCGACGGGTCGGTGGCGCGGCTGGTGCGCACCGCGCACGCCGTCGGGTTCGGCCTGGCCACCCTGGACGTCCGCGAGCACGCCGAGCGGCACCACGCGGCGCTGGCGGCGGCCTACGACCGCCTCGGCGAGCTGGTGCAGCCGTACGCCTCGCTGGACCGCGAGTCGCGCCGGCGGCTGCTGAGCCGGGAGCTGACGGGGCACCGCCCGCTCATCGGCGCGGCGGTGCGCTCCCTGACGGGCACGCCGGCGCAGGTCATGCACCTGTTCGCCACGATCCGCACCTGCCTGGACCGCTACGGCGACGACGCGATCGAGAGCTACATCGTGTCGATGGCGCGGGGCGTGGACGACCTGCTGGCCGTGGTGGTGCTGGCCCGCGAGGTGGGGCTGGTGGACCTGGCGGACGGCGGCGGCCGCGAGGGCGGCCCCGGGGACGTGGCGCGCATCGGCTTCGTGCCGCTGTTCGAGACGGTCACGGAGCTGGAGGCCGCCGAGGAGCTGCTGGAGGGCCTGCTGTCGGACCCCTCCTACCGCCGCGTCGTCGCCGCCCGCGGCGACGTGCAGGAGATCATGCTCGGCTACTCCGACTCCTCCAAGGACGCCGGCATCGCCGCCTCGCGCTGGCAGATCCACCGCGCGCAGCGGGCGCTGCGCGACGTGGCGCGCCGGCACGGCGTGGTGCTGCGGCTCTTCCACGGCCGGGGCGGCTCGGTGGGCCGCGGCGGCGGCCCGACCGGCGAGGCGATCCTGGCGCAGCCGTACGGCACCCTCGACGGCCCGATCAAGGTCACCGAGCAGGGCGAGGTCATCTCGGACAAGTACCTGCAGCCGCGCCTGGCCCGGCACAACCTGGAGGTGGCGCTGTCGGCGGCGCTGGAGGCCTCCACCCTGCACCGCAGCGCCCGCGCGGGCGACGAGGTGCTGGGGGTGTGGGACGGCACGATGGACGTGCTGGCCGCGGCCGGTCAGCGCGCGTACCGGGCGCTGGTGCGCGACCCGGGCCTGGTGCCGTTCTTCCTCGCGGCCACGCCCGTGGAGGAGCTGGGCAACCTGAACATCGGCTCGCGCCCCTCGCGGCGCCCCGGCGGCACCGGCGGCCTGGAGGACCTGCGGGCGATCCCGTGGGTGTTCGGCTGGACGCAGAGCCGCATCAACGTGCCCGGCTGGTTCGGCGTGGGCTCGGGCCTGGCGGCGGCCCGGGAGGCCGGGCACGGCGAGGCGCTGCGCGAGATGTACGCCACCTGGCACTTCTTCCGCAGCTTCGTCTCCAACGTGCAGATGACGCTGGCGAAGACGGACCTGGGCATCGCGGCGCACTACGTGGAGGAGCTGGTGCCCACCGGGCAGCGCGGCGCCTTCGACGTGATCCGCGCCGAGCACGCCCGCACCCTGGAGCAGGTGCTGTGGGTGACGCAGCAGGACTCGCTGCTGGAGGGCACCCCGGTGCTGCGCCGCACGCTGGAGCTGCGCGACGCCTACCTGGCGCCGCTGCACGCGCTGCAGGTGAGCCTGCTGGGCCGTTCCCGCGCCGCCGGCGAGGGCGTGGACCCGGCGCTGCGCCGGGCGCTGCTGCTGACGATCAACGGCATCGCGGCGGGGATGCGCAACACCGGCTGACCCGCGTCGGCGCACCGCGGCCCCGTCCCCCGCTCTCGAGGGGGCGGGGCCGCGGTGCGTGGCCCCTACGTCAGCCGCACCGGCAGCCGTCGCCAGCCGCGCAGCACCCGCGTGGTGGTGCGCTGCGCCCCCGGTGCCGGGCGCAGGTCCGGGAACCGCTCGAACAGCGCGCGCAGCCCCACCTGCCCCTCGAGCCGGGCCAGCGCCGCCCCGAGGCAGAAGTGCCGGCCGCCGGAGAAGGCGACGTGCTCGCGGGCGTTGGCGCGGCGCACGTCGAAGCGCGCGGGGTCGTCGAAGACGTCCGGGTCGCGGTTGGCCGCACCCAGCAGCAGCACCACCCGGGCGCCCGCCCGCACCTCGCAGCCGGCGACGCGGGTGGTGCGCAGCGCGCGGCGGGAGGTCAGCTGCACCGGCGTCTCCACCCGCAGGGCCTCCTCCACCGCCCCCGGCCACAGCGAGGGGTCGGCGCGCAGGAGGCCGAGCTGGTCCGGGTCGTCCAGCAGGAGGCGGGTGGCGGAGCCGAGGAGGTTCACGGTCGTCTCGAACCCGGCGGCCAGCAGCAGCCCGGCGGTGGAGCGCAGCTCCCGCTCGCTCAGGTGCGCCCCGCTGCCGTCGCCGTCGTCGTCGGTGGCGGCCACCAGCCCGCTGAGCAGGTCGTCGCCGGGGTGGCGGCGCAGCTGCTGCAGGTGCTCGCCGATCCAGGTGTCGAAGCCGCGCAGGGCCGCGTCGACGGCGCGCACGTCGCGCCACGGGGCGGCGACCTCCAGGCTGCCGGCCAGGCCCGCGTCGAAGGCGTGCAGCTCCTCGCGCCGGTGCGGCGGCACGCCGAGGATCTCGGCGATGACGGCGACGGGCAGCCGCAGCGCGTAGTCGCGCACGACGTCGGCCTGCGGTCCGCGCGCGGCGAGCTCCTCGAGCAGCTCGTCGGCGATCTCCTGCACGCGCGGGCGCAGACCCTCCACGGCGCGGGCGGTGAAGACCCCGGAGACCAGGCGGCGGTAGCGGGTGTGCTCGGGCGGGTCGACGGCGAGCATCGAGGGCGGCTCCACGGGGTGCGTGGGCCGGTCGCGCCCCGCCCACGCCAGCAGCGGCCGCAGCCGCGGCAGGGGGGCGTCGTGCAGGGCGCCCACGCCGAAGTCGGCACTGGTGAGCACCTCGCGCACCACGGCGTGCGAGGCGCTCATGCAGGTGAAGCGGCCGGTCAGCAGCGGGCCGGCGGCGCGGACCCGCTCGTGGAAGGCGTACGGCTCGCGCCAGGTGGGCGGGTCGGCCAGCAGGAGGGACTGCAGGTCCCCGGTGCGGGCGCCGCGGCGCACCGCCAGGCGGGGCATGCCGTGCTGCACGCCCCAGCGCACCGTCCCGCGCACCTCGCGCACCACCGGGGACGTCAGCGCGGCGAGCGCGGCCCGCGGGCCGGCGGCGGTCACGGTGCCGCCTCCGGCGGTTCCGGTGCCGCCTGGGGCGGGGCGCCCGGGGCGTCGACGGCGCCGCCGTAGCGGCGGTCGCGCTCGGCGTACGTCTGGATCGCCGCCCACAGGGCGCGGCGGTCCACGTCCGGCCACAGCACGTCGGAGAACACCATCTCGGCGTACGCGGACTGCCAGGGCAGGAACCCGGAGGTGCGCTGCTCGCCGGAGGAGCGCCAGAACAGGTCCACGTCGGGCATGTCGGGCTCGTCGAGGAAGCGCGCCACGGTGCGCTCGTCGACCCGGTCGGGGTTGAGGCGCCCGGCGGCGACCTCCCGGGCGATGGCGCGGGCGGCGTCGGCGATCTCGGCGCGCCCGCCGTAGTTCACGCACATGGTCAGGGTGCAGACGGTGTTGTCCTTCGTGAGCTCCTCGGCGGACTCCAGCTCGTCGATGACGCTGCGCCACAGGCGCGGGCGGCGCCCGGCCCAGCGCACCCGCACGCCCCAGGAGTGCATCTCGTCGCGGCGGCGCCGGATGACGTCGCGGTTGAAGCCCATGAGGAAGCGCACCTCGTCGGGGCTGCGCTTCCAGTTCTCCGTGGAGAACGCCCACGCCGAGACGTGGGTGACGCCGATCTCGATGGCACCGGCGACGACGTCCAGCAGGGACGCCTCGCCGCGCTTGTGCCCCTCGTTGCGCGGCAGGCCGCGCGCGTTGGCCCAGCGGCCGTTGCCGTCCATGACGATCGCCACGTGCCGGGGCACCAGCTCCGGCGGCAGCTGCGGGGGGCGGGCACCGGAGGGGTGCGGCGGGGGCGCCTGGAAGGCGCGGGGTGCGGGGGCCGCGGCGCGGCGCCCGAGGGTGCGTCGTGCGGGGGTGCTCACGAGGGCCGAGCTTGGCACGGCGGCGGGCCGGAGCGGTGCCGGGCCCGGCCGCCGGCGCCCCGAGCGGGCGGGACGGTGCTCAGCCGGTCCGCTCGACGTGCTGCAGTGACCGGATCCCCCGCTCCAGGTGCCACTGCAGGAACGCCGCGACCAGGCCGCTGCCCTCGTCGCGGCACCGCTGGTCGCTGACGTCGGCGGTGTCCCAGTCGCCGGTCAGCAGCGCGGCCAGCAGTTCCAGGGTGCGCGGGTCGGGGGCGGCCGAGCCGGGCGGGCGGCACGCCGGGCACACCGCCCCGCCGGCGGCCACGTTGAACGCGCGGTGCGGGCCGGGATCGCCGCAGCGGGCGCAGTCGGAGAAGCTGGCGGCGTACCCGGCCACGGCCAGGGACCGCAGGAGGAAGGCGTCCAGGACCATGGTGGCGGCGTGCTCGCCGCGGGCCAGGGTGCGCAGCGCCCCCACGAGCAGCAGGTACTGCTGGGTGTTGCTCTCCCCCTCCACCTCGGTGAACCGCTCGGCCGTCTCCAGCAGGGCGTGCCCGGCGGTGTAGAGGCCGTAGTCGGCGGCGATCACCGCGCCCAGCGGGGCCAGGACGTCGACCTGCGTGACGATGTCGAGGGAGCGGCCGCGGTGCAGCTGCGCGTCCACGCAGGTGAACGGCTCCAGGCGCGCACCGAAGCGCGAGGAGGTGCGGCGCACGCCCTTGGCGACGGCCCGCACCCGGCCGTGGTGGCGGGTCAGCAGGGTGATGACGCGGTCGGCCTCGCCGAGCTTGGCGGTGCGCAGCACGACGGCGTCGTCGCGGTAGCTGCGCGGCCCTCCGATCCCACTCACCCGGGCAGCGTAGGCCCCGGCACCGACACGGCGGCGCGGCAGCGGGGCAGGGGCCTGTGCGTCAGGCGAGCTCGACGCGGTCGCCGCCAGTGCGCCGGGCGCGCGCGCACGCCGCGTCGGCGGCCGCCAGGGCCTCGGCCGCCGGGGCGGGCCCGGCCACGCCCACGGACGCGCTCATCCGCAGCCCGGGGGCGATGCGCGCCCACGGCTCCTGGCGCACCGCCGCCAGCAGCCGCTCGGCGACGAGGACGGGCGCCGGCCCGGGGCTGTCGGCGGGCAGCAGCAGGACGAACTCGTCGCCCCCGTAGCGCACCAGGACGTCGCCCTCGCGGCAGTTCTGCACCAGCAGCGCGGCCACCCGCCGCAGCACCGCGTCCCCGGCCTCCGGGCCGTGCTCGTCGTTGGCCGCGCGCAACCCGTCCAGGTCGACGAGCACGGCGCTGTAGCGCTGGTCGGGCCGCTCCAGGACCTGCTGCAGGCGCCGCCGGTTGCCCAGGCCGGTCATGGGGTCGGTCAGGGCGGCGCGGCCCTGACGCTCGTTCTGCTCGGCCATCTCGTGCTGGCGGATCCGGTCCTGCAGGGCCTCGAAGCGGCTCTCGCGGTCCTCCCACAGCCGCGACAGGGAGATGCGCGACAGCTCGGCGAGCGCGTCGGCGGCCTCGTGGCCGCCGTGGTGGCGCACGGCGTTGTCGGCGCGCACCTTCAGGGCGGTCAGGCCCCACACGTCCAGCTGGGTGCTGGAGGAGGTGCGCTGCACGGCCGCGAGCAGTTCGCGGGCGCCGTCCAGGTCGCCCTCGGCGGACAGCGACATCGCCAGGCCCACGCGCGCGATCTGGGTCTCCGCCAGCTCCTCGCGCTGGCGGAAGGCGGCGGCGGCCACGCGCAGGCGCGCCGCGGCCAGGGCGGGCTCACCGGTGCGGTGCAGCACGAACCCCTCGACGGCGTCGGCGCGGGCGCGCATCTCCGGGTAGCCGACCTCCTGCGCCAGCGAGCGCATCCGGGCGGCGTGCCCGAGGGCGCGCGCGTAGTGGGGCCCGGTCTCGTCCGAGCGGCCGACCACGTCGAGCATCGCGCCCCAGGACACCTCCAGGACGGCGGCCTCCTGCACGACGTTCAGGCGCACCCGGGCCGGGGGGAACGTCAGGGAGAGCATCAGCTCGGTGAGCTCGTCGGCCGGCTCGAACAGCGCCAGCGCGCGCAGCGCCAGAGCCACCGACATGGTGGCCGAGAGGTGGTCGTAGGTGCGCACGGGCTGGGCGGTGACGATGAGCTGCGCCTCGGCCAGGTGGTCCATCGCCAGGGCCGTCATGCCCAGGTCCACGCGGGCCTCGGCCAGCAGCGACAGGGCCTTGGCGCGCCAGACCGGGTCCGCGCGCGGGCCCAGGCGCTGCAGCAGGTGGCCGGCCTCCGCAGCGGCCTCGGCGGCGCGGCCGAGCTGCTGCAGCGCGACGCAGCAGATGAACTGCAGGTACCGCGCGGTGCGCTCGTCGCCGGCGGCCTCGCAGAGGACCAGGCCCTCGCGCGCGGCCTGCACGGCCCGCTCGCCGTAGCCGTCCAGGTAGAGGCGGTGCGCCTCCTCGGCGAGGGCGTCGAACGGCCCGAACGGCCCGGACGGCTCCAGCTCCCGTCCGGCCGGCCCGGCCGCGGCTGCAGCGCTGCCCACGTCGATCGCCCCCTGTCCCCCGCGCGGTCGAGCACGGATCGTGATTGATCCTAACCGTGAGCGGGTGCTGCGCAGCCGGAAGGGCCGGAGGCGCCTGTTCGACGACCCCGGGGCGCTCCCCCGGCCCGCCGCGCGGGGCGGCGGGCCGGAGACCTCAGCGCAGGGCCCGGTTCACGGCCGAGACGATCGCCTTCAGCGAGGCGGTGGTGATGTTGGCGTCGATGCCGACCCCCCACAGGACGCGCTGGCCCACGGCGCACTCGACGTACGCCGCGGCGCGCGCGTCGCCGCCGGCGGACAGGGCGTGCTCGGCGTAGTCCAGGACGCGCACGTCCACGGCGCCGCCGGGCAGGCCCGCCAGCGCCGCGCAGAACGCCGCGATCGGGCCGTTGCCGGTGCCGGCGACGGTGGTGGTCGCCCCGGCGTCGAGCAGGTCGACCTCCAGGGCGTCGACGCCGTCGACCTCGGAGACCGAGCGGGTGGCGCGCAGCGCCAGGCGGCCCCAGTCCGGGGTGCCCGAGGGCGAGGGCAGGTACTCGTCGGAGAAGATGGAGAAGATCTCCGCGGCCGAGACCTCCCCGCCGGCGGCGTCGGTGCGCTCCTGCACCACGCGGCTGAACTCGATCTGCAGCCGGCGCGGCAGGTCCAGCTGGTGCTCGCTCTTGAGCAGGTACGCCACGCCGCCCTTGCCGGACTGGGAGTTGACCCGGATGACGGCCTCGTAGCTGCGCCCGACGTCCTTGGGGTCGATGGGCAGGTACGGCACCGCCCACTCGTGCTCGTCGACGCTCCGGCCGGCGGCGGCCGCGTCGCGCTCCATCGCCTCCAGGCCCTTCTTGATGGCGTCCTGGTGCGATCCGGAGAACGCGGTGAAGACCAGGTCCCCGCCGTAGGGCACGCGCTCGCCCACGGGCAGCTGGTTGCAGTGCTCCACGGTGCGGCGGATCCGGTCGATGTCGGAGAAGTCGATCTCGGGGTCGACGCCCTGGCTGAACAGGTTCAGCCCCAGGGTGACCAGGTCGACGTTGCCGGTGCGCTCGCCGTTGCCGAACAGGCAGCCCTCGATGCGGTCCGCGCCGGCCAGGTAGCCCAGCTCGGCCGCGGCCACGCCGGTGCCGCGGTCGTTGTGCGGGTGCAAGGACAGGACGACGTTCTCGCGCTGCGCCAGGTTCCGCGACATCCACTCGATGGAGTCGGCGTAGACGTTGGGGGTGGCCATCTCCACCGTCGCCGGCAGGTTCACGATCACCTTGCGCTCGGGCGTCGGCTCGAAGACCTCGACCACCGCGTCGCAGATGCGCCGGGCGAACTCCAGCTCGGTGCCGGTGTAGGACTCCGGGGAGTACTCGTAGTAGACGGTCGTCCCAGGGATCGTCTCCTCGTACTTGCGGCACAGCCGCGCCCCCTGCAGGGCCAGGTCGACGATGCCGTCCTCGTCCATGCCGAACACGACGCGCCGCTGCAGCACGGAGGTGGAGTTGTACAGGTGCACGATCGCCTGCTTCGCACCGCGCAGGGACTCGTAGGTGCGCTCGATGAGGTGCTCGCGCGCCTGGGTCAGGACCTGGATGCGCACGTCGTCCGGGATCAGGTCCTGCTCGATCAGGGTGCGCACGAAGTCGAAGTCGGTCTGGCTGGCCGAGGGGAAACCCACCTCGACGTCCTTGTAGCCCATCTCCACCAGCAGCTGGAACATCCGCAGCTTGCGCTCGGAGTTCATGGGGTCGATCAGGGCCTGGTTGCCATCGCGCAGGTCCACCGCGCACCAGCGCGGCGCCTTCTCGATGCGCCGGGACGGCCACGTCCGGTCGGGCAGGTCGACGGCGATCTGCTCGTGGAAGGGGCGGTACCGGTGGTACGGCATCGACGACGGCTTCTGGGGGTTCTCCACAGCTCAAGCTCCTCTACGCGGGACCGGGGTGTGCTCGGCCGGCGCGCACGACGAGGTCCCGCGACGGGGAGACCGGCCTAGCTGGCCCCGCCGCGGCGGCGAAGGAGGAGGGTCTCCCAGCGAGCCACGGCAGCACCGTACGCGCCCGGCGCCCGGCTCGTCCACGCGGGGCGCGCGCGCGGAACCGCCCGGGCCGGTGGCCGGCCCGGGCGGTGCGGGGCGTCAGGTGTCGTCGCGGGGGTTGAGCTGCTGCGGGTCGCCGTCGGGGTCGTCCTCGGCGCCGGGGTCCTGGGCTGCTCCGTCGCCGGTCTGCACGCCCCGCAGGTCGCGGGGGTTCAGCTCGCCCGGGTCGCCGTCGGGGTCGATGGGCTCGGTGCTCGGTTCGCTCATGCTCCCAGCCTGCACCGGGCGCCTGTCCTCAGCACCCCGGGCCGGGGAGGTGTCTTGACGTCGAGAGACCTGGACGCGGAGAGTGCTCCCGTGACGGTGCAGTGGGACGCGCAGCAGTACGCCCGGTTCTCCGGCTCGCGGGGCCGGCCGTTCCACGACCTCCTCGCCCGGGTGGCCGCCGAGGCACCGGGCGAGGTGGTCGACGTCGGGTGCGGCAGCGGTGAGCTGACCGCGACCCTGGCGCGGCGCTGGCCGGGTGCACGGGTGCGGGGCCTCGACCCCTCGCCGCAGATGCTCGCCCGGGCGCCGCGCGGCGCGGGCGTGACCTTCTCCCCCGGCACCGCCGAGGACTTCGACGCCACCGGGGTCGACGTCGTGGTCAGCAACGCGGTGCTGCAGTGGGTGCCCGGGCACCGGGAGCTCGTGGCGCGCTGGGCGCGGCAGCTCCCCGCCGGGGGCTGGCTGGCGTTCCAGGTGCCGAGCAACTTCGACGCCCCCTCGCACCGGCTGATGCGCGAGCTGGCCGGCACCGCGCGGTGGCGGGAGCGCCTGGACGGGGTGCTGCGCGGGGCGGAGTCCGTCGAGGCCCCCGCCGGGTACCTGGAGGTGCTCGCCGGGGCCGGCCTGGAGGCGGACGTGTGGCAGACCGAGTACCTGCACGTGCTGACCGGCGAGGACCCGGTGCTGGAGTGGGTGCGCGGCACGGGCCTGCGCCCGGTGCTGGCGGCGCTGCCCGAGGACGCGGCGCGGGAGTTCACCGCGCAGTACGCAGGGCTGCTGCGCCAGGCGTACCCGGCGCGGCCGTGGGGCACCGCCTTCCCGTTCCTGCGGACCTTCGCGGTGGCCCGCAAGCCGTGAGGTGCCGGCGGGTGCGCGTCACTTGATCGCGCCGCGGGTGACGCCGCTCATCACCCAGCGCTGGGCGAGCACGTACACGAGGATCGTGGGGGCCATCGCCATCAGGTAGGAGGCGAAGGCCACGTTGTAGTCGGTGGAGAACGCCAGCTGGAAGATCTTCTGCACGACGGGGATCGTCTGCAGCGACTGGTCGGCGGTGATCAGCGAGGGCATCATGAAGTCGTTCCAGCTGGCCAGGAAGGCGAAGATGCCGACCGTGGCGTTCATGGGGCCCAGCAGCGGGAAGACGACCTTCCAGAAGACCTGCCAGGTGCTCGCGCCGTCCATGCGGGCGCTCTCCTCCAGCTCCAGCGGGATGGAGCGCAGGAACGCCGAGTACAGCAGGACGCTGAAGGACAGCTGGAACATCACGTGCAGCAGCGCGACGCCGACGGGGTTGTCCAGCGCGAGCACCGCGGTCAGCTTCACCTGCGGCAGCGCCACCACGGGGAAGGGGATGAACATGGCGGCCAGCAGGTAGAAGTAGGAGTACCGGAACAGCCGGCGGTCCCAGTTGCGCACGATGGCGTACGAGGCCCACGACGCCAGCAGCAGGCAGCCCGCGACGCTGACGACGCTGACCAGCGCCGAGACGGCGAAGGCGCGCGGGAAGCCCGTCAACGTCCAGGCGTCGGCGAAGCTGGCCCAGTTCAGCGGCCACGGCAGGGCGAACCCGGTGCCGGCCACGGCCTGCTCGGGCGTCTTGAACGCCATGACCACGGCGAAGTACAGCGGGATCAGGACCGTCAGCGAGGCCAGGGCCAGCAGCGCGGTCAGCCCCCACCCGCTGCCGCGGAGGGGCCCGCGGCGGGGGGCGGAGCTGCGGCGGCGGTCACCGCGCGAGATCGAGGAGACGGTGGCGGGGTCGGCGGTGACCATCAGAGCGACACTCCTCGGCGGCGGATGATCTGCAGCTGCAGGACGGAGATGACTACGGCGAGGACGAAGAAGACCACTGCGTTGGCCATCTGGTAGGCGTAGTCGCCGCTGGTGAAGCCGGTGAAGATGGTCATCGCCACGCTGCGGGTCGCCGTCCCGGGACCGCCGTCGGTCAGGCCGACGATGATGTCGTAGGCGTTGAGGAAGTTCTTGAACCCCAGCACGGTGTTGATGACGACGTACCCGGCGACCAGCGGCAGGGTGATCGAGGCGAACCGGCGCCAGGCACCGGCGCCGTCCAGGGCCGCGGCCTCGTAGACCTCCTCCGGCACCGCCAGCAGACCGGCCAGGTAGATGATCAGCGCGCTGGGCACGGCTTGCCACGCCGTCACCAGGACCACGCCCAGCCAGGCGAGGTCGGGGTTGGCCAGGATGCTCTCCTGCAGCCACCCGATCCCCAGGGTGGCCGCCAGCGCGGGCACCGAGGCGGACAGGAGGTAGTTGAAGACGAAGGCGATGACGATGCCGGAGACGACCATCGGGATGAAGAACACCCCGCGCAGCGCCGTCTTCAGCTTGATCTTCGCGCTCAGCCCGAGCGCGAGCGTGAGCGCGACCGCGTTGACCAGGACGACGGTCACCACGGAGAACCCGAGGGTGAAGCCGTAGGCGTGCAGGACGTTGGGGTCGGTGAACAGCACGGCGTAGTTGGCGAGCCCGATGAACTCCCACTCCCCGTACCCGACGTAGTCGGTGAGGCTGATGACGGCGCCGACGAGGGCGGGCAGGGTGATGAAGATCGTGAACAGGGCCAGCGCCGGCAGCAGGAACAGGTAGGACACGGCGTCGACGCGCCGGCGCGGGGGCCGGGTGCGGATGAGCGCGACGTCCGGGTGCGCGGTGCGCCCGCGCAGCCGGGACCGGTGGGGTGAGGTGGTGGCCACGGGTTCTCCTTCGGTCTGCGGCGGCGGTCAGGCGGCCGAGCGCGTCGCCAGCCGCGCCCAGTCCTCGTCGATGCGGCGCAGCAGCCGCGCCCCGTCACCGGAGCGGATCGCCTCCTGCAGGTAGTTGCCGACCGGGATCGTCAGCGGGACGTAGGTGTTGGCGCCCTGGTAGATGCGCCCGGCGTCCAGCGCGGGCTGCAGGCCGACCAGGCGCGGGTCCTGCAGGGGGGCGGCGCCCAGCAGCGGCGAGGTCGCCAGGTTGTCGGCGTTGTAGCGGGCGATGACCTCGTCGCGCATCAGCCACTGCAGGAACGTGCGCGCGGCGTCCTGGTGCGGGGAGGCGTCGGGGATCCACAGGGCCAGGTCGAGGTTCACGCGGGCGGCCGCCTCACCGGGCTGCTCGGTCATCGGCAGCGGGAAGGTGCCGACCGGCAGGTCGGGGTCCACCTTGGCGATCTCCCCCAGCGCCCACGGGCCCTGCAGGTACATGGCCGCCTCGCCGCGGCCGAAGGCGAGGTTGCCGTCGGCGTAGGCGCGGCTGGCGGCGTCGGGGTTGGAGTACGAGGCCAGCTGCAGCATCTTCTCCACCGGCTCGGCGAAGACGTTGGAGAAGGAGACCTCCTCCTCGGGCCCGGCGTCTGCGCCGAGCGCCCGCAGGTCGGCGAAGAACGCCGCCACGTCGAGGGCGCTGCCGGTGCAGTAGTCGAACAGGCCCTGCTGGATCGTCCACACCTCCTGCAGGGTGCTGTAGACCGGCGTGACCCCCGCGGCGCGGAACGTCTCGCACGCCGCGACGAGATCGCTCCAGGTCTGCGGGACGGCCACGCCGTTCTCCTCGAACAGCCGCGCGTTGTAGATCACCCCGGCGGACGCGACCGAGTAGGGCAGCACGTTGGTCTCGCCCTCGTTGGTGGCGAACTGGTCGACCAGCACCTGGTACTTGGGGTCGACGCGCTCCGCCTCCGGCAGGTCCGACAGGTCGGTGAGCACCCCCGTCGAGACGTAGTTGCCGACCTCGAGGGTGTAGTTCCACGCCGCCAGGTCCGGCGGCGCTCCCCGCACGAACTGGGGCACCAGCGCCGTCTGGGAGGAGTCGTGCACGGCGAGCACCTCGGGTTGCGAGGCGTTGAACCGCGCCACGAGGTCGCCGAAGTAGGCGATGACCTCGGGCTTGTTCTGGAAGAAGCGGATCTCCTCGCGCCCGGCGGTGCCGGCGGAGGCCCCGCAGCCGGCGGCACCGAGCGCGAGCGCGCCGGTCCCGGCGGTCAGCAGCGAGCGCCGGCTCAGGGCCGCGGGGGCCCGCGGGGCGGGTGGCGGGGTGGGTGGCACGTCGTCGTCCCTCCTCGTGGCTGCCGCGGGCACCGTCGCCCGCGGGTCCTGCGGGGCCGCGCGGGGGGATCGCTCCCGCACGGCCCGGTCCGCCCGCCGGGTCGGCGGGTGGCGCCTGCCTCGTCCTCGAGCCAGACCCGTGGTCTCGCCGTTCAGCAGCGTCTCCCCGATCGGGCCGCTGGACAAGACGACACGGCCGGCGAGCACGCGGCGCGGACGCGCAGCAGGCGGCGTGCAGGACACCCGCCACGGGTGGGGACCGAGCAGGGCACCTGCCGCGCAGCGGTGGGCTCACCGGCGGGCACGAGGGCGTCCGCGTCGACCGAACCGCTCACCGGGACCGATCTGCGCCGCCCTGGCAGGCGCCCGGCCGCCCCGTTCAGGCACCGGAGGGGGCGGCGGTCCGTACGAGCTCACTCGCCAGGAGCGAGCCGATCCAGCCGTCCAGGCGCTCCCCGCGGTGCACGAGCAGCCCGCGGACCTCGCCCTCCCGGCGGAAACCGCACTTCTGCGCGACCCGCCACGAGGCGGTGTTGCCGACGACGGCCTGCCAGTGCACACCCGCCAGGTGCAGCTCGTCGAAACCCCACGCCAGGGCCAGGCGCGCCGCGCGGGTCATCACCCCGCGCCCGCGCGCCCACGGGGCCAGGCCGAACCCGATCTCGGCCCAGCCGGCCGGCCGGTGGCGCAGGTCCACCGTCCCGGCGAAGCGGCCACCGGCCTCGACCGCCCACCCGGCGACCTCGCCGCGGTCCCACGCGGCGGTGAGGCCGGCGGTGAAACCCTCGGCGTCCGCGCGGCCGTACGGGGTGGGCACCGTGGTGAACCGCACGGTGTCCGCGTCGCGGCACTGCTCGACGACGGCGTCGAGGTCGGTGGCGGTGTGCCGGCGCAGCAGCACGTCGCCGTCGCGCAGTTCCGGGTGCTCGGGCAGGTCCCAGGTCTCGTCCACGCCTCGAGGAAACCGCGACGACCGCGGGGCCGTCCACCGGGTTCCCGGTGGCCGGCCCCGCGGGGCGTTCAGCTGCGGTTGCGCTTGACCCGCTGCTCCACCAGGCCGAGCAGCACGTCGGAGAGCTTGCCCAGCAGCGCCAGCAGGATGATCGCCAGCAGCATCTGGTCGGTCCGCCCCACGTTCTGCCCGTTCGTCAGCTGGAACCCCAGCCCCATGGCGCCGTTGAGGATCTCGGCGGCCACCAGGAACAGCCACGCCTGCGCCAGCGCCAGGCGCAACCCCGACAGCAGCGAGGGCGCGGTGGCCGGCAGCAGGATCTCGGTGAACAAGCGCACCCCGCTGCGGCCGTAGGCCCGGCCCACCTCCACCAGCGCGGGGTCCAGGTGGGTCAGCGCGGAGTGCACGGTGGTGTAGACGGGGAAGAACGCCCCGATCGCGATGAGCACGATCTTCGGGGTCTCCCCGATGCCGATCCACAGGCTGAGCAGCGGCACCCACGCCAGCGACGGCACCGCACGCAGCGCACCGATCGTCGGGCTCAGCAGCCGGGACACGAGCGGCAGCAGGCCCGTCAGCCCGCCCAGCACGACCCCCAGGCCCGCCCCCCACAGGAACCCGAGCAGGACGCGCTGGGTGCTGATGGCGATGTTCTGCTGCAGGGCTCCGGTGCCCCACATGTCCACCACGGCACGCAGCACGTCCGCCGGCGGCGGCAGCTGCACGCGCGTGAACACGCCCAGGGTCGAGCACAGCTGCCACGCCACCAGCAGTGCCAGCGGCACCAGCAACCCCAGCAGCCACCGCCCGGAACCGGCGCGGCGGACCGGCGCGTCCGCCGCCGCCGGCCGCTCCGGCGCGCTCACGCTCACGCCGAGGCCGCCTTCTCGGCGAACTGCGGCGCGAACAGCCCGTCGAGGGCCGTGAGGGCCTCCTCCTCCGAGCGGACGTCGCCGTTGGCGGCCATCAGCGGGATGACGCCCTCGAGCACGGTGCGCTGGGCGGCGCCGGGCACCGGGTCGATGTCCAGGCCGGTGCGCTCGGTCAGCACCAGGGAGGCGACCTCGGGGTCCAGCTGCGCCTGCTCCGCGTACAGCGCGACGAGCTCGTCGGGGTTCGCCAGCGCCCACGCCCGCGCCTGCTCGTAGGCGTCGACGACCTGCTGCACGAGTTCCGGCGAGTTCTCGATGAACTCCTCGCGGGCGTTGAGCACCCCGTAGGTGTTGAAGTCCACGTTGCGGTAGAGCAGGCGCGAGCCGGCGTCGAGCTGGGTGGCGGCCATGTTCGGGTCCAGGCCCGCCCAGGCGTCCACGTCGCCACGCTCCAGCGCCGCGCGGCCGTCGGGGTGCTGCAGGTTGACGATCTCCACGTCGGAGGCCGCCAGGCCCGCCGCGTCCAGCGCCTGGCGCAGGAAGAAGTACGGGTCGGTGCCGGTCGTGGCGGCGATGCGCTTGCCGCGCAGGCCCGCCACGTCGCTCACCGTGGAGCCCGCACCGACGACCAGGGCGGTCCACTCCGGCTGGGAGTAGACGTCGACGGTCTGCACGGCCTGACCGTTGGAACGGGCCTGCAGCACGGCCGCACCGGCGGTGGAGGCCAGGTCCAGGTTGTCGTTGCGCAGGAACTCGTTGGCCTTGTTGCTGCCCAGGGACTGCTCCCACTGCACCGTCAGGCCCGCGTCCTCCAGGATCCGCTGCTGACGCACCACCAGGCTCAGCGGGTTGTAGTACGCGTAGTCCAGGCGGACGGTGTCCCCGCCCGAGCCCGAACCGGCAGACGGGGCCGCCCCCGAGGAGGACTCCCCCTGCACGCAGCCGGCGGCACCGAGGGCGACGCCGCCGAACAGGGCACCCAGGGCGGTGCGGCGCGCGAGGGGGCGGGGGAAGTGCGACACGGTTGTCTCCAGGGGGCAGGGTCGTCCGCACGAGCGGCGGACGACGGGGGTTCGCGGGGGTGTTGCGGGTTCGGGGGTGCAGCGGAGCCGGGCCCGCAGGGCCCGGCGCTCAGGCGTGCGCGCGCGGCACGCCGAGCAGTTCGAGCAGCTCCACGCGCAGGTGGGCGAGGTCGGCGTCGCCGCGGTCGCGCGGGCGCGACGGTCCCACGGCGAGGTCGCGCACGACGTGGGCGCCGACACGGCCCTCGGTGGTCCCCAGCACCAGCACGCGGTCGGCCAGGTGCAGCGCCTCGTCGACGTCGTGGGTGACGAGCAGGACGGTCGCGCCGGTGCCGCGCTGCACGTCGTCCAGCAGGTCCTGCATCTTCAGCCGGGTCAGGGCGTCCAGCGCGGCGAACGGCTCGTCGAGCAGCAGGACCCCGGGGCGGCGCACCAGGGCGCGGGCCAGCGCGGCGCGCTGGGCCATGCCGCCGGAAACGCGGCGCGGCCGGTGACCGGCGAACCCGGCCAGGCCCACGGTCTCCAGCTGGTGCAGCACCTGCGCGCGGCCCTCGGCGCGCGGCGTGCCCAGCGGCAGGCCCAGCGCGACGTTGCCGGCCAGGTCCCGCCACGGCAGCAGCCGCGGTTCCTGGAAGACCACGGCCGTGCGCCCGCCCACCCCGCGCACCGCCTCGCCGCCGACCTCCACGGTGCCGGAGGTGGGGGTGTCCAGCCCGGCGACCAGGCGCAGCAGGGTGGACTTGCCGGAGCCGGACGCGCCCAGCAGGGCCACGGTGCTGCCCGGCGCCACGTCCACGTCCACCCCGGCCAGGACGTCGTGCCTGCCGGAGCCGGTGGTGAACGAGCGCCCCACCCCCCGCAGGACGACGCCGGCGGCCTCGACGCGCCCGGCGCCGGGGACGGCCGCGGCGGGACGGGACGCTGCGGGACCGGGTGCTGCGGGACCAGACGCAGCGGGACCGGGCACGGCGGGACTGGACGCGGGGCGCGTGGGTACGGCCGACACTGCTCCTCCATCGTTCCTGGCGTGAGCACCGCACCGCCCGCTCCGGCCAGGGAGCGGATGGAGGTTGCTGCGGCGTCGTCGAGCCAGGTCTCTCGGCCGCTCTGGATGGTGGCGACATCAAACGTGACGTCCGCCCGCGCTGTCAAAACGGCGCCGCCGCACCCTGCGCCGCACGGGCGACGGCGCCGGTCGGCGCCGTCAGCGCGCCCGGGGCCGGGAGGGCACCAGCTCGCCGGCGGCGTCGAGGTCCAGCGCGCCGCGCGGGCGCAGCAGCACCGCCCGCCCGCCCGCCTCGCGCACCGCCCCCGCGAAGCGCCGGCCCGGCGCCGTCCACCGCTCGCCCATCGTGCGGGCCAGGCCCACCGGCGCGAACGTGCCCCAGTGCACCGGCACGGCCACGCGCGGGCGCACCCGGGCCACCAGCGCCGCGGCCTGCTCGGGGTCGAGGTGGTGCTCGCCGAGGGTGTGGCCCCAGCCGCCCACGGGCACCAGGGCCACGTCGGGCGCACGCCCGGCGGCGCGCAGCACCGACTCGGCGAACCCGTCGAACTCCCCGCTGTCACCCACCGCCCACAGCAGCAGGTCCGCGCCGCCGGCGGCCTCGGGCCGTCGGGGGAACACCCCCGGCAGCCGCACCAGGTGCCCCACGGGCAGCGCCCCGGCGGGAGCCCCCGTCAGCCGGCCCAGGGTGCGGCGGCCGTCGTGGTGGGCGGGCAGCGCGGTGACCGTCACCGGGCCCGCCGGGGCGCGCGAGACCTCGACGGAGGAGCCCACGGCGACCTCCCCGACCGCGCTGCCGGTGCCGCGCAGGCGCTGCTGCAGCCACGCGGCCGAACCGGGCGGGGCCACCACCCAGCGCGGGCGCAGCCGGCGCAGCGAGGGCAGGTCCAGGTGGTCGTGGTGCAGGTGCGATAGCAGCACCAGGGCCGGGTCGGCGGAGTGCTCGGGGTCCGGCAGCGGCGGGCGGCGGCGCAGGTGCGCGAACGACCCGCGCAGCACCGGGTCGGTGACCACCCGCACCCCCGCGGCGTCCAGCACGGCGGTGGAGTGGCCCAGCCAGCGCAGCCGCGCCCCGCTCACCGGCCCCCTCCCCCGGGCGGCGGCGCGGCCTGCGCACGGGGCAGCACCCCGTCCGCGCGCATCCACCGCAGCAGCTGGCGGTGCACCGCGTCGGCGCCGACGAGCAGCCGCTCACCGGGCACGGAGGTGTCCAGCAGGTCCTCGTCGACGCGCCAGTGCACCGGGTGGACCAGGACGGCCTGGTTCTGCCAGCCGCCCATCCCGCCGTGGTGGGCGACCTGCTCCTCGAAGGAGTGGACCTCACCGGTGCGCTCGTCGACGGCGGAGTGCACCAGCAGCGCCGGGGCGGTGCGCATGCGCATCACCCGCAGGACCTCCCCCGCCGCCCGCGGCCCGAAGGGCGCCAGCGGGTCGACGCCCCGCACCCGCCCCTCGACCGGGTCGTGCTCGCCGTCCGGCCCCAGCACGAGCGGGCCGGCCGGGCCGTGGCCGGCGACGAAGCCGACGCCGGGGGCGCTGAGCAGGCCGGGCAGCAGCGCCGGCCAGCGCGCGGCCACCCCCGCCAGGTCCAGCCGCCCGCCGGGGGCGTCGGGCACGCTCACCAGCGCCGTGCACCCGGCGGTGACGACGACGGCCGCGTCCGGGCCGGTGACCTCCTCCGACGGCTCGTGGCGCCGCCCGGCGCGCGAGGCGCTGGCCGCGGGCGCCAGGTCGCGCACGAGGACGTCGACGCGGCCGCGGCCCTCCTCGCCGGTGGCCGAGGCGACCCGGACCGGGCCCTCGGGGTGCTCGCGCGTCAGCAGGTCCGCGACGAGGTCCTGGACCGTGCGGCCGGCCACCTGCTCGAAGGTGGGGCCCTGCGCCTGCCCGTGGTCGGAGACCACGACGATCCGGTAGTCGCGCGGGGCGGCGGCGGCCACCGCCGCCAGGGTGCCCAGGGCCCGGTCCACGCCCGCCAGCGCGTCCAGGGACTCCGCCCGCGCCACGCCGGCGTGGTGGGCGACCTCGTCGTAATCGAGGAAGTCCACGAACACCACGGGCCGCCCGGCGGTCAGCTGCTCGGCCACCAGCGCCACCTCGAGGTCGCGCAGCAGGGCGTTGGTCAGCGCCCGCAGCAGCACGTACCAGCCGCGGCGGCGGATGCGCGGCTCGACGCGGCGCACCCGCTGCTGCCACCCCTGGTAGACCTCCTTGAGGACCTCCCCGACCACGAGCACCAGGCTGCGGGCCAGGCCGAACGGGCGCAGCACGTAGCGCAGGTACGGACGCCCGGAGCCGCCGCCGCGAGAGGTGGAGACCACCAGGTGGGAGTGGGGCGCCTCGCCGGAGAAGACGTTGCCCACGCCGGCCCCGCCGTGCGCGAGCAGCCCCTCGCGACCGGCCTCGCGCGCCGCGGCCACCAGCCGCGCCTCGATCACGGCGGCGTCGGCGGGCCGGTTGGAGACCAGCACCCGCCGCAGGTCGGGGTCCCACCAGCGGAACGCCGGCACGTCGTCGATCGTGCCGTGCAGCAGCCCCGCCTGGCTGGCCGGCGTCGTGGACGGCATCGGGACCCGCCAGGCGGTGGAGCGGTGGGTGCCGGTGCGCAGCCAGCGGGCGATCGTGGGCAGCGTCCCGGCGTGCACGCCGAACTGCAGCAGCGGTGCGGACAGGCCGTCGAACTGCACCACGAGCAGCCCCGGCGGCGCGGCACCGGCCCCGCGCGGGTGCCGGCGCCGCAGCAGGTCGCGCACGACCCAGCCGCTGTCGTTGACGCCGACCAGCCAGCGCACGACCACCGCGACCAGCCCGGTCACCAGGTACACCTGCCACAGCGCGTCCAGGGAGCGCAGACCCAGGCCGGGCAGGGCGGTCAGCGCGGTGTGCAGGACCAGCAGCTGCACCGCCGCGCCCAGCAGCACGGTCGCCACGGGGCCGACCAGCTGCACCAGGGGACCCAGCAGCGGGCGCACCAGCACGTCCCCCAGGAGCAGCAGGGCGGAGGCGGCCAGCAGCCACAGCGGGGAGCTGTACTGCACACCGGTGACCACCTGGGCACCGATCCACAGCGCCACCGCGGTGGGCACCACGCTCAGGACCGCGTCGCGCGCGTCGCGGGCGCTCAGCGCGGGGCGGCGCGGGGCGCGCGGCGGCCCGTCGCCGGGCACGGCCTAGAAGCCCAGGCGCTGCAGCTGCTTGGGGTCGCGCTGCCAGTCCTTGGCGACCTTGACCCGCAGGTCCAGGTGGCAGCGCTCGCCGAGCAGCGCCTCGATGGAGCGGCGCGCGCGGGTGCCGACGTCCTTCAGGCGCGCACCGCCGCGGCCGATGATGATGCCCTTCTGGCTCTCGCGCTCCACGTACAACCACACGTGGACCTCCAGCAGCCCGTTCTCCCGGCGGGTCGTCTCCTCCACGACCACCGCCAGGGAGTGCGGCATCTCGTCGCGCACGCCCTCCAGGGCCGCCTCGCGCACCAGCTCGGCGACCATGACGTTCTCCGGCTCGTCGGTCAGGTCGCCGTCGGGGTACATGCGAGGGCCGGGCGGCAGGTGCGAGAGCAGCACGTCGGCCACCACGCCGACCTGCTCGCCGGTGACGGCGGAGGCGGGCACGACGTCGGCGAAGCCGCCCAGCAGCTCCTCGCCCAGGGCGCTGACGGCGAGCAGCTGCTCGGCCACCCGCTCCGGGCGCACCTTGTCGGTCTTGGTGACCAGGGCGACCTTCACCGAGCGGGGGGCGGCGGCCAGCGCCTCGGCGATGAAGCGGTCGCCGGGGCCGATGCGCTCGTCGGCGGGCACGCAGAACGCGACCACGTCGACCTCGGCGAGCGTCTCGTGCACGAGGTCGTTCAGCCGCTGGCCCAGCAGGGTGCGGGGGCGGTGCAGGCCGGGGGTGTCCACGAGCACCAGCTGCGCGTCGGGGCGGTGCACGATGCCGCGCACCGTGTGCCGCGTGGTCTGCGGCCGGCTGGAGGTGATGGCGACCTTCTGCCCCACCAGGGCGTTGGTCAGGGTGGACTTGCCGGCGTTGGGCCGGCCCACCAGGCACGCGAACCCGGAGCGGTGCTCCGCACCGCCGTCCCGCCCCTGCTCGTGGTCCTGCTGCTCACTCACGCCGGCCTCCCGCACCGCTCACCAGTTCCCCCTCCTGCTCGTCCGCGCCGCCGTCCTCGCGCGCGGGGGCCGCGGCGCGGTGCACCAGGACCGTGCGCACCTGGTTGCGCCGGCCGCCGCGGCGCTCGGCCTCCAGGTGCAGGCCGTGCACCTGCGCCGCCGAACCGGGCACGACGACCTCACCGAGGGTCTTGGCGAGCAGCCCGCCGACGGTGTCGACCTCCTCGTCGTCGATCTCGATGCCGAACAGCTCGCCGACCTCGTCCACGGCCAGCCGCGCCGAGACCCGGTAGCCGCCGTCGCCCAGCTCCTCGACGTCCGGGGCGCCACGGTCGTACTCGTCGGCGATGTCGCCGACGATCTCCTCGATGGCGTCCTCGATCGTCACCAGCCCCGCCGTGCCGCCGTACTCGTCGACGACGATCGCCACGTGCGTGGTGTCGTGCTGCATCCGCTTGAGCAGGTCGTCCACGGGGAGGCTGTCGGGCACGAACGCGGCCGGGCGGGCGACGTCCTCCACGGGGGTGCGGCGCGCCTCGGCGGGGTCGTCGTGGAAGCGACGGGCGACGTCCTTGAGGTAGAGCACGCCGAGCACCTCGTCGGCGTCCTCGCCCACGACGGGGGCGCGGGAGAACCCCGAGCGCAGCAGCAGCTCCTGGGCGTCGCGCAGACCGGTGCCGCGACGCAGCGAGACGACGTCGGTGCGCGGCACCATGACCTCGCGCACGCGCGTGTCGCCCAGCTCGAAGACCGAGTGGATCATGCGGTGCTCGCCGGCCTCGATGACGGACGTCTCCCCGGCCAGCTCGACGATCTCGCGCAGCTCCGCCTCGGTGCCGAACGGCCCGTGCGGGGTGCCGCGGCCGGGGGTCACGGCGTTGCCGATGAGCACCAGCGCGTGCGCCACCGGGCCCAGCACCCGGCTCAGCGGGGCGAGCACGGGCGCGGCCAGCAGGCCGACGGTCTCGGCGTGCAACCGGCCCAGGGTGCGCGGGCCCACGCCCACGAGCACGAAGTCCAGGGCGGACATGCCCAGGCCCGCGGCGAGCAGGACGACCCACCAGGCGTCGGACCAGCTGGCGACCACGACGGTGACGCACACCGCCGCCAGGGTCTCGAAGACGACGCGGACCAGGGTGCAGACGGTCAGCACCGGTGCGGCCGACTCCAGCACCCGCAGCAGCGCACCCGCACCGCGCCGGCCGTCGGCCTCCAGCTCCCGGGCACGGCGCCGGGACGTGCCGGCGACGGCGGACTCGGCGGCGGCGACCAGGCCGGCGGCCACGACGAGGACGAGCGCCAGCAGCAGCAGCGGGACGGCGGGGGCACCCACGGCGCCGGCCCTCAGCCCTCGGACCCGGAGCCGGGCAGCGCGCGGTGCCCGACCGTGGGGGTCGGGTCGCCGGGACGGCCGATGCGGGCCAGGAACCCCAGCACCAGCCGGCGCTGCAGGGTGAACATCTCCCGCTCCTCCTCCGGCTCGGCGTGGTCGTAGCCCAGCAGGTGCAGGATGCCGTGGGTCACCAGCAGCAGGACCTCGTCGGCGGTGGCGTGCCCGGAGGCCGCGGCCTGGGCGGCGGCGACCTCCGGGCAGACCACGACGTCGCCCAGCAGGCCGGGCTCGGAGGTCTGCCCCTCGCGGCCGGGACGCAGCTGGTCCATCGGGAAGGACATGACGTCGGTGGCGCCGGGCTCGTCCATCCACTGCTCGTGCAGCCGCGACATGGCCTCGCCGTCCACCATGAGGACGGAGAGGTCGGCCAGGGGGTGCACCCGCATCTCGTCCAGCACGTGCCGGGCGAGCGCGGCCACCTCCACGGTGTCCACGCCGCGGCCGGCCGCGAAGCTGCTCTCGTCGACGACGTCGATGCTCACGCGGACCTCACCGCCGCCCGCGCTGCGGCTGCTGCGCCCGGGCCGGCCGGGCGTCCTCCCAGCGGCCGTACGCGTCGACGATCTCCGAGACCAGCCGGTGGCGCACGACGTCGGTGCTGGTCAGCCGGGAGAAGTGCACGTCCTCGATGCCCTCGAGGATGTCCTGCACCACGCGCAGGCCGGACTCGGTGCCGCTGGGCAGGTCGACCTGCGTCACGTCACCGGTGACGACGACCTTGGAACCGAACCCCAGGCGGGTGAGGAACATCTTCATCTGCTCGGGCGAGGTGTTCTGCGCCTCGTCGAGGATGATGAAGGCGTCGTTCAGGGTGCGCCCGCGCATGTACGCCAGCGGGGCCACCTCGATCGTGCCCGCCGCCATCAGCCGGGGGATGGAGTCCGGGTCGAGCATGTCGTGCAGCGCGTCGTACAGCGGGCGCAGGTACGGGTCGATCTTGTCCGTCAGCGTGCCCGGCAGGAAACCGAGGCGCTCGCCGGCCTCGACCGCCGGACGGGTCAGCACGATGCGGTTGACCTGCTTGGCCTGCAGCGCCTGCACGGCCTTGGCCATCGCCAGGTACGTCTTGCCGGTGCCGGCCGGGCCGATGCCGAAGACGACGGTGTGGTCGTCGATGGCGTCGACGTAGTGCTTCTGGTTGACGGTCTTGGGGCGGATCGTGCGCCCGCGGCTGGACAGGATGTTCAGCGTCAGCACGTCGGCCGGGCGCTCGCTGCCGGTGCCGGCGGCCTGGGCGCGCAGCATCGCGACGGAACGCTCCACGGCGTCCGGGGACAGCGGCTGGCCGGCGGCGAGCACGGCGAGCATCTGGTCGACGAGGCGCTCGACGAGGGCGACCTCGCCGGCGGACCCGGTGACGGTGATCTCGTTGCCGCGCACGTGGACGTCGGTGCGGGTGAAGGCCCGCTCCAGCACGCGCAGGAGCTCGTCGCGCGGGCCCAGGAGGGAGACCATCGAGACGTCGGCGGGCACGACGACGACGTGGCGGGCGGTCGCCGCCGGTTCGACGCCGGGCACGCCCTCGGCGGGGGTGGTGGGGTCGTTGCTGGCCATGGTCGGCCCGGTGGGCCGTTCGCCTCCGTGGTGGGGAGCTGCTGTCGGCTCGATCCTACCGAGCGGGCCCGACACCGCCCGCCCGCGCGCTGCGCCAGACTCCCCCGGGTGACGAGCGCCTCCCCCTCCACCGCGCCCGTGCGGGCGCGCACCGCGGTGCTGGGCGGCGCGGAGGTGCCCTGGGACGCGCCGGTCGCCGCGGCCGACGACGCCGGCGCGGCCCGCGGGGACGGCGTCTTCGAGACCGTCCTGGTCCTCGGCGGGCCACCGGTGCGGGTGGTCCACCTGGACGCGCACCTGGACCGCTTCGCCCGCTCAGCGCTGGCCCTGGACCTGCCGGCCCCCGAGCGCCCCGCGTGGGAGGAGCTGGCCGCCCGGCTCACCGGGGAGGTGCCCGCCGGCGCCGAGGCGGTGCTGCGCCTGACCCTGACGCGGGGCGCGCCCGGCAGCGGGCCGACCGGGTTCGCGACGCTGCGCCCGGTGCCCGCCGCGGTGCTGCGCGCCCGCGCCGAGGGGGTCCGGGCGGTGTCGCTGACGCGCGGGACCCCGGCTCGGGCGCACGCCGCGGCGCCGTGGCTGCTGGGCGGCGCGAAGGTCCTCTCGTACGCGCTGCACACCGCCGCGCTGCGCGAGGCCGCCCGGCGCGGCGCGGACGACGCGCTGCTGACCTCCGCCGAGGGCCTGGTCCTGGAGGGCGCCACGTCCAGCGTCGTGTGGGCGACCGGGGGACGGCTGCTCACCGCGCCCGTGGACGGCACCGGCGTGCTGCCCGGCACCACGCAGAGGGCGGTGTTCGCCGCCGCCGCGGCCGCCGGGGTGCCCACCGGCGCCGAGCTCGTGCCGCCACGGCTGCTGCGGGCGGCGGGCGCGGTGTGGCTGACCTCCAGCGTGCGGGGCGTGGTGGAGGTGACCCACCTGGACGGCGAGCCGGTGGCCCGGCGGCCGGAGCTGACGGCCCGGCTGCGCGCCTGGGCGCTGGCCTGACGCGCGGCGCGAGACCCCGGAGAACCCGTGGCGGTGCGCTCAGCAGTGGGCGTGGTCGCCGCCCTGGCCGTCGCCCTTCCCGTTGCCGCTGCCGCTGCCGCTGCAGTTGCCCGTCGGCGTGGCGGTGGGCGTCGGCGTGGCGGTGGGCGTCGGCGTGGCGGTGGGCGTCGGCGTGGCGGTGGGCGTCGGCGTGGCGGTGGGCGTCGGCGTGGCGGTGGGCGTCGGCGTGGCGGTGGGCGTCGCGGTCGGCGTCGCGGTCGGCGTCGCGGTCGGCGTCGCGGTCGGCGTCGCGGTCGGCGTCGCGGTGGGCGTCGGCGTCGCGATCGGCGTCGCGGTCGGTGTCGCGGTGGGCGTCGGCGTCGCGGTGGGCGTCGCGGTGGCCGTCGCGGTGGGCCTCGGACGGGCAGCGGACGTGCGCGCCGGGCGCCGGCTCGAGGCGAGGGTGCGCTCCGCGGACCCTGCGGGGGTGGGGGTCACCGTGACGGCGGGCTCGGCCGCTGCCGGCGTCGGGAGGGCGGAGGGCCCGACGGGGGTGGAGGTGGGGGTGGGGGTGGCGCTCGTGGTCGCGCTCGGGTCGGCGGCGCGCAGCGCGGTCGCACCGGTGGCGCCGGCGGCGTCCACGGGTTGCGCGGCGGCGGCCACGTCCCCCGGAGCGGCGACCAGCGCCGTCGTGCCGGTGAGGCCGGCACCGACCCCGACCCCGGCGGAGAGCACGGCGGCCAGCACCTGCCCGCCGGCCGTCTGCGCGAGGGTCGAGGCGGTCGAGAGGGCCTGGGCCGGAGCCGCTCCCACGCCCGGCAGCGCGGCCAGCAGGGTCGCCGGGCCGGCGATCAGCCGCAGCCGGCCGATGCCGATCGAGAGGAACGCGCGCACGACCTCGGGGTCGAACTGGGCGCCGGCGCAGCGGGTGATCTCCGCGCGGGCCTGCTCGGCCGACATCGGCTTCTTGTAGGCGCGGGCGGAGGTGATCACGTCGTACGTGTCGGCGACGGCGATGACGCGCGCGGCGAGGGAGACGTCCTCGCCGGCCAGGCCCCGCGGGTACCCGCCGCCGTCCCAGCGCTCGTGGTGCTGCTCCACGCCGTCGAGCCAGGGCCCCAGCCAGGCGCGCAGCGGCTGGACCAGCCGGCCGCCGTGACAGGGGTGCTCCTGCAGGGCGGCCCACTCCTGCTCCGTGGGCCGGCCGTTCTTGTTGATGATCTCGACGGGGACGTGGACCTTGCCCACGTCGTGCAGCAGGGCGGCCCAGCTGAGGCGGTCGACGTCCTCGCTCGGCAACCCCAGTTCGCGGCCGATCAGCGCGGCGTACGCCTGGACCCGCTCCCCGTGCGCCCGGGTGCGCGCGTCGTGCGCCGCGAGGGTGCTCACGAGGGTCAGCAGCCACTGCGCGGAACCCCGGTCGGCACCCGCGGCGGCGTCCGCGTCCTCCAGCGCCGTGGGCGACCAGGTGCGGCGGGCGACCTCGAAGCGGCTGGGGACGCGGTCGGGCAGGACCAGGCTCAGCCGGAGCAGCGCCGAGAGGGGGACCAGCCGGCGCAGCCAGCGGGCCAGGACGACCAGCGCACCGGAGGAGACGCCGACGACGAGCAGCAACCACACCGTCGCCGGCAGGCCGAACCGCACGGCGGGCAGCCAGTGCGCGGCACCGGCGCCGATCCCCAGGGCGAACAGCAGGGGCCCGCCGGAGACGGTCGCCCGCACGAGGGCGGCCAGGACGGGCCGCGGCCGCCAGGAGGTCGCGGCCCCGTCCCCGTAGTTCTGCGTGGGTCCCGTGGCCATTCCCCCGGGGTCGGGACGTGGGCGGGGCGGGTTGAGCGGCCGGCGGGGTGGTTCACCCGCCCGGTGGGCGTGCGTCCCCCGATCGGGGGACGGCCACGCCGGGTCCGGTCGGTGGCGGGTCCAGCAGCGCCCGCAGCGACGCACCGGCCTTGAGGACCATCTCGGCGAACTCCTGCTCGGGGTCGGAGTCGAGGACCACCGCTCCGCCGGCGCCGGCGGTCCACTCGCCGCCGGCGCGCACGAGGGTGCGGATGACGACCGCGAGGTCCGCGGCGCCGGTCAGCGAGAAGTACCCCAGGACCCCCGAGTACACGCCCCGCGCACGTTCCTCCAGCGCGTCGACGACCTCGCAGGTGCGCAGCTTGGGCGCCCCGGTCATCGAGCCGGGCGGGAAGCAGGAGCGCACCGCGTCCACCGCGCCCAGCCCGGTGCGCAGCCGGCCGCGGACGGTGGACACCAGCTGGTGGGCGGTGGCGTAGGTCTCCGTCGCCATCAGCGCGGGCACCGACACCGAGCCGACTTCGCACACCCGCCCCAGGTCGTTGCGCAGCAGGTCGACGATCATGAGGTTCTCGGCGCGGGTCTTGGGGTCGGCGGCCAGCGCGTCGCGCAGCGTCGCGTCCTCATCGGCGTCGATGCCGCGCCGGGCGGTGCCCTTGATCGGCTTGGCCTCCGCCCACCCGTGGCGGTCCACCCGCAGGAACCGCTCGGGCGAGGCGCAGACGACCTCCACGCCCGGCAGGCGCAGCAGGGCCGCGTAGGGGGCGGGGTTGACGGCGCGCAGGCGCCGGTGGGCGCTCAGCGCGTCCACCGGGTCCGCCGAGCTGGCCTGCGCGGTCAGGCACACCTCGTAGCTCTCCCCCGCCCGCAGCACCTGCCGGCACTCCTCGACGGCGGCGAGGTACTGCTCCCGGGTGCGGTCCAGCAGCGGCAGCACCACCTCCTCCGGCAGGGGCGGCACGGGTTCCGGTTCCGGGCGCGGCGGCGCGCCGGGCAGCACGGCGAGCGCGCGGGCGGTGCCCTCCAGCCACGCGCCCGCGTCCCGCTCGGCGGCCGCGACGGCGGGCGCGTCGGGGTCGGTGCGCACCAGGGCGACCAGGTGGGTGCGGTCCTCCTCGTGGTCGACGGCGACGAACCGGTCGGCGAACAGCCAGGCCGCGTCGGGCGTCCGCGCGCGCCGGGTCGTGGGCGAACCGCAGTCGGCGCGGACCTCGTAGCCGAGGTAGCCCACCCAGCCGCCGACGAGGTCGAAGGGCAGCTCGCCGGGGCCCTGCCCGGCACCGCCCTCTCCCTCACCCGCACCGACCTCGCTGCCGGCCTCCAGGCGCCGCCCGCCCAGGTGCTCGAACACCGAGCCGGGCAGCCGCCGCTCGCCGCCGCGGTCGCGCAGCACCACCTCCCCCTCGGCCGCGCGGTACGTCAGCAGGTCCGCCTCGGGCCCGGTGGAGCCGCCGACGAAGGAGAAGCGGCCGGTGCCCGGGCCGGGGCGGGCGCTGTCCAGCCAGAACGCGGGTCCGTCCGGCGCCGTGAGCACCTCGAACGCCGCCGCGGGGTCCACGGCGCGCTCCAGGACGCGCGTGCGCAGCCGGTACGTGCGTCCCGGCGCCCGGGCGCCGGCCGGCGCGGTGGCGCGCACCTCCGGGCGGGCGCTGCGCAGGAAGTTCCCCAGGACGGTGGCGCCGTGCTCGCTGCCGACGGACTCCGGGTGGAACTGCACGCCGGTGAACGGGCGGGTGGTGTGCCGCAACCCCATGACGACGCCGTCCTCGGCCCAGGCGGTCGCCACCAGCGGTGCGGGCAGCGGCTCGGTCACGCACAGGGAGTGGTAGCGCACCGCTGCGAAACCCTGCGGAACCCCGGCGAACACCCCGGCCCCGTCGTGGTGGACCCGGGTGACGTGCCCGTGCCGCGGCTGCGGCGCGCGCACCACGGGCGCCCCGGCGGCCAGGGCGATCCCCTGGTGCCCCAGGCAGATCCCCAGCACCGGCACGCGCGCGCGGGCCAGCACCTCGGCGCTCAGGCCGAAGTCGCGCTCCTGCCCCGGGTGACCCGGGCCCGGGGAGATGACGACCGCGTCGAAACCCGCCAGGTCCAGCTCGGCGGGCGCCACGGCGTCGTTGAGGACCACGACGGGTTCGGCGCCGGTGAGCCCGGCGAGCAGCTGGAACACGTTGTACGTGTAGGAGTCGTGGTTGTCGACGAGCAGGACGCGCACCGCTCCCCCTGTGCCGCGTGCCCCGGCGCCCGGGCCGCCGGCTCAGGCGCCGGCGCCGGCGCGCTCGGGCACGACGGTGCGGTCCACGGGTTCCAGCTGCGCCGGCTGCACGCTGTCGGAGGGGAAGTCGGCCAGGTCGCCGTGCTCGGCGCGGTCCCACTCGTCGAAGGTGAGCCCGCTCTGCAGGTACACCACCAGCAGGCGCGCCAGCGCGACCAGGCCGTCCAGGTGAGTGCGCTCGTGGCCGTGGCTGGACTCCAGGCCGAAACCCAGCAGGGCCGCGCGCGCCTCCATGCCGGCCTCCAGTGCGGGGGCGGCGTCGGAGCGGTAGTGCCGGTAGACGTCGCGCACGGCGGGGATGTCGTGGTCGCGGGCCAGGGCGTGCAGCCGGCGGGAGAGGTGGTAGTCGAACGGCCCGGTCATGTCGAGCATGCCGACGCTGACGTGGTCCTCGCGCGACATCTGGCCCTCGGCGACGACCGCGTTGTCCACGGCGACCAGCTCGGCGAGCTCGGGAGCCAGGCCGTGGGTGGCGCCGAAGCCGACCTCCTCGCCGATGGTGACGAGGAGCTGCGCGGTCACCGCCAGCGGGAGCTCGGCGTCGCGCAGCGCCTTCAGCGCGGCCAGGCAGGCCGCCAGGCCGGCCTTGTCGTCCAGGTGGCGGGACTTCACGTAGCCGTGGCGGGTGATCTGCGGGGCGGCGTCCAGGGCGACGAAGTCGCCGACCTGCACGCCCAGGGCGTGCACGTCGGCGGCGCTGGCGACCGGTTCGTCGATGCGCACCTCGACGACCTGCCAGCCCACGCCCTGGGTGTCGATCTCGTCGCCGAAGGTGTGCCCGGAGCTCTTCAGCGGCAGGACGGTGCCCGTGTACACCTCGTCGAAGTCGTCCGTGAAGATCGTCACGTGGGCGCCCTCGGAGAACCGGGCGCTGTGGCTGCCGACGGGCACGACCTCCAGGCGGCCGTTGTCCTTCACGCGCTTGACCATCAGACCGATGGTGTCGGCGTGCACCACGACGGCGCGGCGGACCACGTCGGTGCGCCCGCGCAGCGTGGCGCGCAGCATGCCCCGGCGCGTGAGGTCGACCGGCAGCCCGAGGCTCTCGATGTGCTGGCCCACGACCTGCATGACCGCGTCGGTGCGGCCGGAGGGGCTGGGCACGCGCAGCAGTTCCATCAGGGTGGACGTCAGGTAGTCCACGTCGACCGGTGCGTCGACGACCCCGGCGGTGGTGTCCTTGCCGGCGGTGTGGGTGCGGTGCTGGGGGCGGTCGCTGGGGCTCACGGGCCGATCCTGCCGCCTGCCGGGGCGGGAGTCCCACCCGGGGCGTGTGCCGCTCCCGGGAGCCGTGGCCGCCCGGTCGCGCGGCGTGCGCGGGCTGGGTCCGCCGGGTGGTCACCGCTGGCCCGGGCGGGTACCGCAACGCCCGGTCCCACCCCGGTCGGCGGACCGCTCGACTTCACTGCCGGGTGTGAGGACACGCACCGCCACCCCGACCGCCCTGGCCTTGACAGCCGTCGTGACCGCCGCCCTCGCCGGGTGCTCCGACGGCACCGGCGCGAGTGCGGAGCCCGGGGCTCCGGCGTCCTCCCCGGGCGCTCCGGCCACCACGCCGACCCCGCTGGCCGACCTCGGGCAGCACGACGCAGCCCCGCAGGCGGGCGAGCCGCTGACCGTCACGCTGCGGGGGGTGCAGCGCATCAGCGACGGCACGGGCCTGGTGAGCGTGACCGTCAGCACCACGGACGACTGGTCGTACCCGCACGACGTCTTCCACGAACCAGGCTGGGACGGCGAGGACGACGACGTCTTCAGCGGTGTGACGGTGACCGCTCCGGGCGACGACACGCTTTACCAGGTCGCCAGGGACGCCGACGGCACCTGCTACTGCAGCGTCGTCTCCAACCTGCCCCCGGGGACCTCCACGGGGTTGTGGGCGTACGTGGCACTGCCGGAGGGCGCCACGACGGTCGACGTGGCGGTGCAGGGCGTGGAGCCGTGGGTGAACGTGCCGGTGAGCTCGTGACGACGGCCGTGCGGGTCCTCGTGGCGCGGGCCGCCGTCGGCGCGCTCACCGCGGGGCTCCTGACCGCCGCGGGCACCCTCCCCGCTGCGGCGACCACGTCTCCGAGCACGGCGCCGAGCACGGCGATCGAGACCGCGGAACCCGCGGGGCCCACCGGGGCACCCAGCCGCGCCGAGCGGCGCACCGCGCCGCTGCAGCAGCGCACCGCGGTACCGGTCCGCCGCACCACCTCCGGCGCGGCGCGCATCAGCACGGGGGACGAGGTCGCGGTGGACCTGGGCACCGACGTGCTGTTCGCGGTGGACTCCGCGGTGCTCACCCCGGAGGCGGGCGCGGCCCTGGACGCCGCCGCCGGGGCGTTGTCGACGGCGGCGCCCGGCCCGCTGGCCGTCACCGGCCACGCGGACTCCACCGGCACCGACGCCCACAACCTGCAGCTGTCGCAGCAGCGCGCGCAGGCGGTGCGCGACGCGCTGGCGCCACGGCTGGGCGCCGGGTGGACGTTCACCGTCTCCGGCGTCGGGGAGGCCGACCCGCTGGTGCCCGAGACGGCCGCGGCGGACCTGCCCGAGGCGGAGGCCGAAGCGCAGGTGGCGGCGGCCCGGCAGCTGAACCGGCGGGTGTCCGTGCGGCCCGCCTGAGGTGAGCGCGTCAGGTCTGCTCGACGGGGCAGGTGTACGCGGTGCGCCCCCCGACGGAGGAGACGCGCACCGCAGCGCCGCACCGCCGGCAGGTGTCCCTCTCGTAGACCCACCGCTCGTCGGGTGCGGCCGGGTCGCTGACGACCTGGCCGGCCGCTGCGCCGAGTTCCAGGTGGTGCACCGCCAGGTCCCACAGCCGCCCGGCCTCGGCGCCGTCGACGCGCCGGGCCGGGTCGACCCCGGCCAGGAAGAGCAGTTCCGCCCGCCACGCGTTGCCGATGCCCGCCCACACGGACTGCTCCAGCAGCGCTGCCCCCACCGGGCCGCGAGCGCCCTCGACGCGGCGCACCGCCTCCTCGCGGGAGGCGGCCGGGTCCAGGGGGTCCGGGCCCAGGGAGGTCAGCAGCGCGGCGACGCCCGCCTCGTCCAGCGCCTCGCACGTCGAGGGGGCGATGAGCGCGAACGCCGCGGCGTCCGTGCCGATGAGGAACCTGGTCCCGCGCGGCGGGGCGGGCGGCCAGGCTCCGCAACCCAGGAACAACCCCCGCATCCCGAGGTGGACGTGCACGGCAGGGGCGCCGTCGACGGCGTACAGCAGGTTCTTGCCCACCGCCGTCACCGCGTCCAGGCGATGGCCGTCGAAGGGGCCCGCGTCGAACCTGCCCTGCGGGCTGGCGACCCGGACGGTGCGCCCGGCGAGCGCGGCGTGCTGCTCGCGGGCGTGGCGGTGCAGCAGGTGTCCCTCGGGCACGTGCCCATCCTGGCTCCGCCGGCCCCTCCCCGCCCCTCCACCCACCGTGATCTTGCACGGGTGAACGCTCAACCGTGCAAGACCACCACGGGGAGGAGCGGGGCGGTGCGGTAGGGGTGGCAGGGGCGGGGAGCGTGGTTACGGTGGGGCGGGTGCAGCGCGACGACGCCCCGAGCCCCGGCCGCGACCTCGACGTCGTCGTCTTCGGCGCCACCGGCTTCGTCGGCCGGCTCGTCGCCGGCCACCTCGCCGAGCACGCCGGGCCGGGCACGCGCGTGGGCCTCGCCGGACGCTCGGCGCACCGCCTGGAACAGGTGCGTACCGGCCTGGGGGCGGCCGCCGAGCACTGGCCCGTCCTGACGGCCGACGCCACCGACGAGGCGTCGCTGCGCGAGCTCGCCCGCACCGCGCGCGTGGTCGTCAGCACGGTGGGGCCGTACCTGCGCCACGGGCTGCCCCTCGTCGCCGCGTGCGCCGAGGCCGGAACCCACTACGCCGACCTCACGGGCGAGACGCTGTTCGCGCACCGCAGCGCCGGGGGGTTCCACGCCGCCGCCCGTGCCGGCGGTGCGCGGATCGTGCACTCCTGCGGCTTCGACTCGGTGCCCTCCGACCTGGCGGTGCTGCTGGCGCACGAGCGTGCGACCGCCGACGGCGCCGGGCCCCTCACCGACGCGGTGCTGGAGGTCCGCTCGGCGCGCGGTGGCGTCAGCGGCGGGACGGTGGACTCCCTGCGCCTGCAGCTGGACACCGCCCGCGGGGACGACGCGGCCCGTCGGTTGCTGGCCGACCCGTACGCCCTGAGCCCCGACCGCGACGCCGAACCGGACCTGGGCAGGCAGCGCGACGTCTTCCGCCCGCACCGGCGCGCCGAGGACGGGACGTGGGTGGCGCCGTTCGTGATGGCCCCGTACAACACCCGCGTGGTGCGGCGCAGCAACGCGCTGCTCGGCCACGCGTACGGACCGCGGCTGCGCTACCGGGAGGTCGTCGCGTTCACCGGGCGGGCGGCGCCCGTGGGTGCGTTCGCGATGACCGGCGCGCTGGGGGCGCTGGCCGGTGCGCTGGCGCTGCGACCGGCCCGCCCCCTGGTGGACCGGCTGCTGCCCGCCCCCGGCAACGGCCCGTCCGAACGCACCCGGCGCACCGGCCGGTTCCGCGTGGTGCTCGACGCGCGCACCGCCGGCGGGTACCGCTACCTGACCACGGTGGCCGCGCAGGGCGATCCCGGGTACGCCGCCACCGCCGTCATGCTGGGCGAGAGCGCGCTGGCGCTCGCGCTCGACGGGGATCGGCTGCCGGACGCGGCCGGGGTCCTCACCCCCGCCACCGGCATCGGCAGGGCCCTGGCGGACCGGCTGCGCGCCCGAGGCTTCACCCTCCGCACCGACGACGCCACCCCCTCTCCACGATCACGGTGATCGAGGAAGTCGCGACCCCCTCGATCACCGCGGGGCAGGGGCGGGGTTCAGCGCTGCTCGGCGCGCCGCGTCTCCGGGAACAGCAGGTCCAGGAACCGCTGCGCCGTGGGCCGCGGCTGGTGGTTGGCCAGGCCGGGGCGCTCGTTCGCCTCGATGACCACGTGCTCGGGTCCGGACACGTCCGGCACGAGCAGGTCCAGGCCGGTCACGGGGATGCCGAGGGCGCGGCTGGCGGCCACCGCGGCGTCCACGAGGTCGGGGTGCAGGTCGTCGGTGACGTCCTCGATGGTGCCGCCGGTGTGCAGGTTCGCGGTGCGGCGCACCTCCAGGCGCTGCCCGCGCGGCAGCACGTCGTCCATGCCGAGCCCCGCCTCGTGCACCACCGCCTCGGTGGTGGCGTCCAGCGGGATGCTGGACTCGCCACCGGTGGCGGCCTGCCGGCGGCGGCTCTGCTTGACCACGAGGCTGCGCACGTCGTCGCTGCCGGTGCCGATGACGGCGGCGGGGCGGCGCACGGCGGCGGCGACGACCTCGTGGTCGATGACGACGATCCGCAGGTCCTGCCCGGTGACGAACTCCTCCACGAGGACGTCGGGGCAGTTCGCCGACGCCTCGGCGACGGCGCGCCGCAGCGCCTCGCCGTCGCGCACCCCGATGGTGATGCCCTTGCCCTGCTCACCGCGGGCGGGTTTGACCACGACCGGGCCGGTCTCGGCGATGAGCCGCTCGGCGGCGGCCAGGCCCTCGGTGTCCGCGAGCGCCGGCGCGGCGAGCTCGACGCCGCGCGGCACCCGCACCCCGGTGGCCGCGAGCAGCCGGCGCGTGACGCGCTTGTCGTCGCAGCGGCTCATCGCCACCGCGCTCGTCAGCTCGGACAGGGACTCGCGCGTCAGCAGCGAGCGGCCGCCGAACGTCAGGCGCATCTCCCCGCTGGGGGCGTCGGTGACCTCCACCCGCACCCCGCGGCGCAGCGCCTCGTCGGCGACGATGCGCGCGTAGGGGTTCAGCTCGCCCAGCTGCTCCGGCTGCGGGGAGAACAGCGGCCGGTTGATGGGGTTCTTGCGCTTGACGACGACCGGCGGGGCGGGGCGGAAACCCAGCCGGCGGTACAGCGCGATGGCACCGTCGTTGTCGTGCAGGACGGACAGGTCCAGGATGGCGCGCCCGCGGGCGACGTAGCGCTCGGCGAGCACCCGAACCAGCGCCTCCCCCGTGCCGCGCGGTGCGCTCTGCGGGTCCGCGGCCAGGCACCACAGGCTGGCGCCCTCGTCGGGGTCGCCGAACGCCAGGACGTGGTCGACGCCGGTGACGGTGCCGACGATCGCCCGCGTGCGGGTGTCCTCGGCGACGAGGTACGTGAACGTGCGGGTGCGGTGGTTCGCCCACATGACGTCCGGGTCGGAGGTCACCATGCCGTTCGCCGCGTACAGGCGGTTGACGTCCTCCAGCTCGGAGCGCTCGCGCACCATCCGCACGAACACGTCGGGGTTGCGGTCCCGCGGCGGCCGGTAGCGCGACAGCTGCAGGCGGAACGTGATGGAGGGGTCCATGAACAGCTCGTGCGGCGCGAGCCCCACGAGCACCTGCGGTTCGGGCACGTACATGGCGATGTCGCGCTCGCCGGTCTCCTCGGCGCGCAGGGCGTCGACGACGTCGCGCTGGTCGGTGAACGTGTGCCCGAACACCAGCCGGCCCCAGCCCATGTCGAGCACGACGTCGCCGGCCATGTCGCGCGTGAGGTGGCTCGGCGGCCGCTGCCAGTTGCGGCTGGAGATGGTGTGCGCGTCCTGGCCGCGGTGCCGCAGCCCGGCCACCTTCGCCCGGCGTCGGGTTCCCACGGTGCTCATCGTCCTCCCCGGCGGTTCAGTCGATCCCGTGCTGCTGCAGCCACAGCTCCAGCAGGCCCAGTTGCCACAGCTTGTTGCCGCGCAGCGGGGTGAGCTCGGCGTTGGGGTCGCGCACGAGCTCGGAGACGTACTCGGGGCGGAACAGCCCGCGGCGTCGGGCGGCCTCGCTGGTCAGGGCGTCCTTGACCAGGCCGAGGACCTTGCCCTGCAGGTGGGTGATCGCCGGCACGGGGAAGTACCCCTTGGGCCGGTCGATGACCTCGCGCGGGATGACCTTGCGGCCCACCCGCTTCAGGACGCCCTTGCCGTCGTCGGACAGGTGCAGCTCCGGGGGGATCGCTGCGGCCAGCTCGACCAGCTCGTGGTCCAGGAACGGCACGCGGGCCTCCAGCCCCCAGGCCATCGTGGTGTTGTCGACGCGCTTGACGGGGTCGTCGACGAGCATGACCTCGGTGTCCAGGCGGAGCGCGGCGTCCACGGCGGTGTCGGCGCCGGGGGCGGTGAAGTGGCGGCGGACGAAGTCGCGGGACACGTCGGAAGCGGTCAGCCACTGCGGCTGCAGGACCTGCGCCATGCCGGCGTGGTCGCGGTCGAAGAACGCCCTCGCGTAGGCGTCCACGCCCTGCTCGGGGCTCAGGCCCGCCAGCGGCGGGTACCAGTGGTAGCCGCCGAACACCTCGTCGGCGCCCTGCCCGGACTGCACGACGCGGATGGACTGCGACACCTGCTGGGAGAGCAGGTCGAAGGCGACGACGTCGTGGCTGACCATCGGCTCGTGCATGGCGCCCACGGCGTGGCCCAGGGCGCCGACGAGCTCGTCGCCGGTGACGCGGATGCGGTGGTGGTTCGTGGCGTAGCGCTCGGCGATGACGTCGGAGTAGGCGAACTCGTCGCCCTCGCGCCCGCCGACGGACTCGAAGCCGATGGAGTACGTGGCCAGGTCCCTCTGCCCGGCCTCGGCCAGCAGGCCGGTGATGAGGCTGGAGTCCAGCCCGCCGGACAGCAGCACCCCGACGGGGACGTCGGCGACGGTGCGCCGGCGCACCGCGGCGCGCAGGGAGTCCAGGACGGCGTCCTCCCAGTCCTCGCCGGAGAAGCCGGCGAACTCCTCGCGGCGCACGTGCTGGGCGTTCCAGTAGCGGTGCTCGCGGCTGGTCCCGTCGGCCTCGATCACGCGCACGGTGGCGGGCGGCAGCTTGCGCACGCCCTTGAGGATCGTCAGCGGGGCCGGGACCACGGCGTGCCAGCTGAGGTAGTGGTGCAGCGCGACCGGGTCGATGGTGGTGTCCACGTCCCCGGCGGCCAGCAGGGCCGGCAGCGAGGACGCGAAGCGCAGCCGCCCGGGCGTCTCGGCCAGGTACAGCGGCTTGATGCCGAGGCGGTCGCGCATCATCACGACGCGGCCGGAGTCCCGCTCGTGCAGGACGACGGCGAACATGCCCTTGAGGTGGTCCACCACGTCGGTGCCCCACCGGTGGTACCCCTTGAGGATGACCTCGGTGTCGGAGGTGGAGGTGAACCGGTAGCCGTGACCGATCAGCTCCTCGCGCAGCTCCTTGTAGTTGTAGACGCAGCCGTTGAAGACGGCGTGCAGGCCCAGCTCGGGGTCCACCATGGGCTGCGAGCCGCACACCGACAGGTCGATGACCGACAGCCGCCGGTGCCCGAACGCCACCCGGCCCTGTGCCCAGTACCCCTCGCCGTCCGGGCCCCGCGGCGCCAGCGGCTGCGACATCCGCTGCACCGCGCCCACGTCCGCAGGACGCCCGTCGAAGGTGATCTCACCGCACAAGCCGCACATGGCGCACCATCCAACCCCCTGATCAGCCGGGCGGCCAAGTGAGGGGCCGCCCGCCCAGGACGTGACCGTGCACGTGGGGCACCGACTGGCCCGCGTCCTCACCGCTGTTGAAGACGAGGCGGAAGTGCCCGCCGCAGCGCTCGTCGGCGATGCGCTGAGCCACCTGCACGAGGCGCGCCAGCGTCGCCGGGGCCGCGGCGGCGAGCTCCGCGACGGTCTCGTGGCGCTCGCGGGGCACGACCAGGACGTGCACGGGCGCCCGGGGGTCGGCGTCCTCGAAGGCGACCACGAGGTCGTCGGAGTGCACGATCGTCGCGGGCAGCTCACCGGCGACGATCCTCAGGAAGAGGTCGGCGGGGGCGTTGCCGTTGCGGCTGGCGCTCATGGCGGCACGGTACCGGCGCCGCCGCGCGGCCGCCCGCCTCCCCCGCCCGGCGGATCCGCTCCGCTTGGATGTCAACCGTGACCGTGCGCTGCTCGTCGTACCTGTGTGGAGATGCTCAGAGCGCGGCGCGCCGTGGCTGACCGGCAGGTCGGCCGCGGGCTCGGCGTCGTGCGCGGCGGGGCGGACGGGCACGGCACCGACCCGGAGGACCCCCGCGGCTGGGACGCGGACACGGCCGTGAGCGTCCTGTACGCGGCGCACTGGCGGCGGCTGGTCGCGCTGGCCGCGGAGTTCACCGGGGAGACCTCCACCGCCGAGGAGGTGGTGCAGGAGGCGTTCGTGGCCCTGCACCGGCGCTGGCGGCGGCTGGACGACCGCGCCGCCGCCGTCGCGTACCTGCGCCGGGCGGTGGTCAACGGCGCGCGCGACGTGCTGCGCCACCGGGCCGTCGCCGACCGCAAGCGCCCGCTGCCGGACCCCGCGCCCGAGGGCCCGGAGGAGCGGGCGGTGCGCTCGGCCGAGCACCGCCTGGTGCTGGCCGCGCTGGACGCCCTGCCGGTGCGCCAGCGCGAGGTCCTCGTCCTGCGCTACTCCGCGGACCTGTCCGAGCAGGACATCGCCGAGACCCTGGGCATCAGCCGCGGGGCCGTCAAGACGCACGCGCACCGCGGGCTGGCGGCGCTGCGCGCCGGCCTGGCCCGCCAGGAGGAGACGCCGTGAGCCACCACCCCGGCCCCGCACCGGACCCCGACGACGACCCGGTCAGCGCCGGGCCGCTGCCCGACCCCGCCACCGACCCCGCGGCGCGCGCCCTGCGCGACGCCCTCGCCGCCCGCGCCGAGACCGTGCGCCCCACCGACCGCCTCCAGGAGATCCGCATGAGCACCACCTCCCGCCGCCGCACCACCCGCGCCTGGGCCGCCGTGGCGACCACCGCCGCGGTCCTCGTCGTCGGCGGCAGCGCCTTCGCGCTGACCCGCGGCGACGACGAGTCGGTGCGCACCGTCGCCTCCGCCCCCACCGGGGCGGCCGAGCGCAGCAGCGCCCCCGCCCCGGCGACCTCGGAGCCGAGCGGCGAGGGCACCGCGCCGAGCGCCGCGCAGGAGCCGGCCGCCGAGGAGCCGTCGCAGGCCACCACCGGCGCTCCTGCCACCACCGGCCGGTCGCTGCCGGCCGGCTCGGCCACCGTGCCGGTGTACTGGCTGGGCGGGCAGCCGCAGCTGCTGTTCCGCGAGTACGTGCCCGCCGGCGACGCGGCGGACGACGCGACGAACGCGCTGCGGGCCGTGCTCGGCGGGCAGCCCAGCGACCCCGACTACGCCAGCCCGTGGGGTCCGGACGACTCCGCGACGGTGACCGCCCGGGACGGCCGCCTCGTGGTGGACATCGCCGCCTCGGCCGCCGCCGGGGACGCCGAGGCCGGCGACGTGACGGCCGCCGTGCAGCAGCTCGTCTACACCGTCACCGCGGCGGCCGGTGAGGACCTGCCCGTCGAGATCCGCGTCGACGGGCGCTCCGAACCGCTGGTGTTCGGCTACGCGGTCCCGGAGACGGTCTCGCGCGCGCCGCAGTCGGACGTGCAGGCCCCGGCGTGGATCACGGCAGTCGACACCGGCACCCCCGGCCAGGCCGTCGTGGAGGGTGTCGGCAGCGCCTTCGAGGGCACGCTGCTGTACACCGTCACCGACGCCTCGGGCGCGGAGGTGACCCGCGGGCCCGCGCAGGCGGGCGCGAACGGCACGTTCGCGGAGTTCTCCGTGACGATCCCGCTGCCGGCGGGCGAGTACACCGTGCTGGTGGAGCGCCCCGACGAGTCCGGCGGCGAGGCCGGCGCGCAGCCCGCCGGCGACACCAAGAGCTTCACCGTGCGCTGAGGCTCTACCCGACCGGTGCGGTGAGGGCCCTCGGGGGGTCCTCACCG